>NZ_JBEXTX010000207.1:0-5889 GCF_040614175.1 Amycolatopsis sp. NPDC006131 | reverse complement strand
CTCGATCCTCGTCACTGATCATCAACCCCGACGACGGCACGAACCAATCATCGCAAGCTCACCACCGTAAACTGATTAACGACGCGCGACACTAGTGGGTCTGCGCGACGTCCATCCGCAGCCGCGTCGGGGTGGTCGGGACCGGCCAGCGCATCCGCACCGTCGTGCCCTCCGGGGTCGGCGCGATCTCCGCCCGCTCGGACAGCGCGTGGATCAGCGGCAGCCCACGACCGTGCAGGGGACCGGGGTCCGCGGCGGGCTGCTGCCACCGCCCCTGGTCGCTCACCGTGACGTCCACCGCGTTGCCGCGCAGCTCCGCGGACAGCTCCAGCGGGCCCTCCGCCTGGGCGGGGTACGCGTGGGTCACCACGTTGATCATGGCCTCGTACGCCGCGAGCGCCATCGCGTCCGTGGTGGCGTCGGGCAGTTCCACCTCGTTCGCCCACTGGGTGAGGACGTGCCTCAAAGTCGTCGCGTTGCGCGAACGCGCCGTCACCAGTCGGTGGAGGCGTTGGTCTCCGGCGTGCATCGAAGTCCCCTCGGCGTGTTCCTCGTCGGCCGGGGGTTACCCACTGTGCACGGTTTACACACCTGTTGTTCCCCGGATCCGGGGTCACCTCGTCGTGAGCTCCGCCCACACGACCTTGCCGTTGGGCGTGGTGCGCGTGCCCCACCGCGCCGCGGCCGCGTCGATCATCCGCAGGCCGTCGTGCTCGATCCCGCCGGACGCGAGGATGTGCGGCAGCGCCCCGGTGCGATCGGCGACGTCCACCGTCAGCCGCGCGCCGTCGTGGAACAGCCGCAGCGTCAGCGGCGCCGAAGCGTGCCGCATCGCGTTCGACACCAGCTCGGAGGCGACTTTCACCGCGCGGTCGGCCACCTCCGCGAGCCCCCACCGCGCCATGCGCCCGGCCACGAACTCGTGCACGGCGTCCAGCGGCACCTCCGGCAGCAGCGCCATCGACGCGACCCGCCGGTTCGCGCCCTGGTGTTCGACGTACAGCAGGGCGACGTCGTCGTCGTGGCGGCCGCCGGTCAGCCGCCCGATCAGCTCGTCGCACGCCGCGCCCACGTCACCCGCACCGGGCAGCGCCGCCAGCTCCGCCAGCAGCGCGTCGATGCCCACGCCGAGCTCCCGCTCCCGGCTCTCCACCAGCCCGTCGGTGTACAGCACGAGCCGCATCCCGGGCGGGAACGGCGTCTGCTCCTGCGGGTACTGCTCGCCGACGCCCAGCGGCATGCCCAGCGCCTCCGCGATCTGCCGGGTCGACCCGTCGGCCGCGATCAGCACCGCGGGCAGGTGGCCGGCGTTGGCGTAGGTGAGGGTGTCGTCGATCGGGTCGTGCACCGCGTACAGGCACGTGATGAACTTGGCGCCGGGCGTGGAACGCGCCAGCTGGGACACGTTGTGCAGCACGTCCGACGGCGGCAGGTCCAGCAGCGCGTACGACCGGATCGCCGTGCGCATCTGGCCCATCACCGCCGCCGCGGGCACGCCGCGCCCCACCACGTCGCCGATCACGAACGCCGTCCGGCCGCCGGGCAGCTCGATCACGTCGAACCAGTCCCCGCCGATCTCGGCCCCGGCCGACGCGGGCAGGTACCGCGACACGATCCGCAGGCCGGGGATGTCCGGCACCACGGGCAGCATGCTGCGCGCCAGCTCGGTCGCCATCGACCGGTGCCGCGCGAACATCCGCGCGTTGTCCAGCGCGATCGCGGTGTAGCTCGCGATCCCGGCCGCCACCTGCTCGTGCCGCGCGGTGAACCGCCCCGGCTCGGGGTGGGCGAAGAAGAACCCGCCCAGCACCTCGCGCGTGATCGGCGTGATCACCGGGACGGCCAGGTAGCTGCGCACCGGCAGGTGCCCCTCCGGCATGCCGTGGTGCGGCTCGTTGCGCCCGTAGCGCGGGTCCTGGGTGATGTCGTCGCTGCGGACGATCCCGCTGCCGTTGAACGTGGGCGCGAAGACCGCCGTGTTGCGTGGCATCGGGAACCCGTCGAAGGCCTCCTTCGGGACCCCGGACAGCGTGTAGAGCGTGTAGGACTCGCCGAACTCGTCGATCAGGTTGTAGAAGAACGCCCCGAACCCGGCGCCGGTGCCGCGCGTGGCGGCGTCGGTGGCGTCCTGGACGAGGGTGTCGATGTCGAGCTGCGCGGTGAGCCGCTGCCCGATCGCCTGCAGCGAGTCGCCGAGTTCGAGCTCGGCGCCTGCCCGGCCGGCCGCGTCCTCCAGCGCCGCGCCTTCCACGCGCGAGGTGTGCTCCAGCAGCTCGGCGTAGTCCTGGAGCGCCTCCGCGCGGTCCTCGGCCGGACCGTGCACCAGCAGCCCGGCGCGGACGCTCACGGCCATCGAGCGGGCCGTCTCCGCGGGCAGCGCGGCCGAGGACGGCAGCACGATCCAGAACGCGCGGCCCCCGGCCAGCGGCCCGCCGAATGCCAGCGCGCCGGGCGACGGGACCACCGGAAAGCGTTCGCCCGGCGGCGCTGTGGCCGGCGCGCCACCGGTTCGCGGATCACCGGCCGCCGCGACGAGCACCGGGGACCCGCCTTCGTCCACTGTGTACAGTTCGGCCGACATCGGCCGTCCCCCGGCGGCGAATCCGTCCCGCAGCCGCCGGACGACGGCCCGCGCGGCGGCCGCGAAATCGGGCGCGTTCTCGGCTTCGGCGCGCAGTACCGCGGCGACCCGGACGGTGTCCGACAGGCCGAAGGCCGCGGGGCTGGTCGGCCCCGCGGCCGCGTTCTCGGCTCGCGGTCCGGTCATCGGACGCGTCCCCTTCCCGTCGGCGGTTGCCAGCCTAACCCCGCGGGAGCGACCGTGACACGGTTTGCGCGCGATTCGCGCGGTTCAGTTCACGCAGGAATCCGGTGCTGACGTGCCCGAGTGCGGCAGGTTCGCCACGAACGTGCGTACTTCCCCGGGGGCTAGACCGATCGCCGCGCCGTTCGGCGTGTCGAGGTGCGGGCTGGTGATCGGCACGGTCCCGATCCGCAGGTCGGCCGGGCGGATGTCGCGGACCAGCGCGGCGAAGGACAGCAGGTCCCAGCCGGGGTCGATGCGCACGTTGTTCTGCACGGTGCTGATCAGCGGGGACACGAAGGCCGGGTTGCCGAGCGCGCCGGTCACCTTGTCCGCGGCGGAACGCAGGTAGGCATGGAGCCGGGCGATGCGGTCGAGGTCGCCGTTGGCCAGCCCGGCGCGTTGCCGGAGGAAGGCCAGCGCCTGCGTTTCGTCCAGGACCTGCTCACCGGCGGGGAACGACGCTCCGGTACGCGGGTCGTGCGTGGCCGCGCGCAGGCAGACCGGGACGCCCTGCAGGACGTGGGCGAGCCGGCCGAACGCGGCCATGCCGACCAGGGCGTAGTGGTCGACATGCGCCCCGGTGAGCTGCTGCACGGTGTCGATGAGCGTGCGGGCGCCGGCCTCGGCCGCGGCGGTCTCGTCGCGGCCCTGCTGCTGGGCGGCTTCCTTGCCGCGGCTGTACGCGCTGCTCAGCTTGCCCTGGCCGAAGCCGGGGATGTCGACCAGCGAGTCGCGGGGGATCGAGGCGAGCGCGGCGACGCCGTCCCGTCCGAAGTGGCCGAGCATGATCGAGTCGGCGGTGTCGTAGTCGTCCATGCCGGCCAGCAGGACGGTCTGGTCGGTGGCCGGCGCCGTGCCGACGACGGGTGCGCTGCGCTGGAGCATCCGCGGCACCAGGACCGCCGCGACGGCCACCGCGACGACCGCCGCGGCCGCGACGACCAGCAGCGGGGTCCGGTTGCGGCGCGGCTGCGCCTGCCGTAGCCCGGCGAGGACCACGCGCGGGTCGGGGCGGCGGTCGGCCTCGGCGTGCAGGGCCGAGCGGATCAGCTGTTCGGTGGGGTCGGTGGTCATGACAGCGCCTCCGTGACGGGCAGGCCCCGGCGGCGGCCGCCGTCGGCGGCGCGCAGCGTGCTCAGGGCGCGGGAGATGTGGCTGCGGACGGTGCCTGCCGAGCAGCCGAGCGCCTCGGCGATCTCGGCGTCGGTGCAGTCCTCGTAGAAACGGAGCACGATCGCGGCGCGCTGCTTGCGCGGCAGCGCGGCGATGCGGGCGCGCATGGCGTCCCGTTCGGCGTAGTGCTCGGCGTGGTCGGCGGTGGGCGTCCCGATGGCGTCGAGCGTGCTGTGGGCGGCGGTGACGTTGCGCGAGGCCTTCCGGCGCCGCCACGACAGGAACTCGTTGGTGATCATCTTGCGCACGTAGCTCTCGGGCGCCTGCAGCCCGGCGATGCGTTCCCAGCGGTGCTGGGCGCGCAGCAGGGTCTCCTGCACGACGTCCTGCGCGAGGTGGGGATCGCAGGTCAGGGCCGTGGCGTAGCGGAGGAGGCGGTCGAGGCGCTGCGCCACGAAATCGTCGAAGCGGTCCCGCACCGGTGTTCCTTTCGATCTTCGGTTGACGGGCCTTCAACGCGCCGGGGCCCCAGGTTGTTGAATCCGGCCGAAAAGAATTTTCGCAGCCGGTAGGGTCGGGCCATGACGGTCCTCGCGCACCTGTCCGATCTGCACCTCGACGGCGGTTCGCGGAACGCGGACCGGGCCGAGCGGGTGGTGGGGCACCTGCGGGAGTTGTCACGGCCGGTGGACGCGGTGCTGGTGACCGGCGACCTGGCCGATCACGGCGATCCGGCCGAGTACGCCGAGGTCGCGAAGCTGCTGGACACGTTGCCGTACCCGGTGTTCCACTGCCCCGGCAACCACGACTCGCGGCCTGCCTACCGTTCGGTGCTGCTCGGCGAAGAGCCGTCGGACGGGCCGGTCAACCAGGTCGGCGAGGCGGCCGGTGCGGTGTTCGCGCTGTGCGACACGAGCATCCCGGGCCGCGGCTCGGGACGGATGGACGACGCGACGATCGCCTGGCTGGACGAGGTGCTGGCGGAGGCGGCGGGGCGGCCGGCGTTCGTGGCGTTCCACCACCCGCCCGCAGTGCTGCACCACCCGCTGCTGGACGAAATCCGGCAGCACGAAGCGGCCCGGCTGGCGGAGGTGGTGGAGCGGCACCCGGACGTGGTGGGGCTGTTCTGCGGGCACGCGCACACGCCTGCGGTGACGACCTTCGCCGGGCGGCCGCTGGTGGTGGCGCCCGGGGTGGTGTCGGCGCTGACCCTGCCGTGGGAACCGGGCGGGGAGGCCGGCTGGGCGGAGGGCGGCCCGCTCGACTACGACCGGCCGCCCGGACTGGCGTTCCACGTGGTGGACGACGACCGGCGGGTGACCACGCACTTCCGGTTCTGCCCGTAGCGGCCGTCGCAGGCCGCACGTCGGGGCGCGGCTGCGCGGCAGGACAGCGGGCTGCCGTGTGATTCCGCGCCGGTGCGCCCCCCCACGGCAGCGCCCCGCGCCCGCGGCGCGCGGCGCGCCGCGCCAGCGTGCCGTCGTGATGGCTCGCCGCGCTGTGCTGTCGCGCTGCCGCGCGGCCCCGCGCCGCGACAGCGCCGCCGCGGGCGCCAAGCCCGCCGCCGCGCCGTGCCGCGATGGTGCGCCGCGGCGGCGCGCCGCCCCCGTGCCGCGACAGCGCCGCCGCGCCGCGCCGTGCTGCCGCGCCACGCCACCGTGCCGCCCTGCGCCGCGCCGCCCTGCGCCGCCGTGCCGCGCCGCGCCGCGCCGCCGTGCTGCCGTGCCGCGCCGCCGTGCCGCGCCGCGCCGCCGTGCTGCCGCGCCGCGCCGCCGCGCCGCCGTGCCGCCCCGCGGGCGCCCGTGCTGTCGCGCTGTCGCGCGCTGCCGCGCGCTGCCGCGCGCTGTCGCGCTGCGGCGCGCTGCGGCGCGCTGCGGCGCGCTGCGGCGCGCTGTCGCGCTGTCGCGCTGTCGCGCTGTCGCGCTGTCGCGCTGTCGCGCTGTCGCGCTGTCGCGCTGTCGCGCTGTCGC
>NZ_JBEXTX010000206.1:0-5932 GCF_040614175.1 Amycolatopsis sp. NPDC006131 | reverse complement strand
CCTGCGGCGCCGGCTCGGCGAGATGCTGGTCAGCGCCGCCGGCGAGACCCTGGCGCCGGGTGGTGCCTGGTGAACCACCTCATGAAGGCCGGTTGTGGTCAGAGCCGGCTCGTAGCCGCCTCCGCCGATGCCGCGCCCCCGATGGCCCACGCGGCCGGCGAGACCCCGACCCCGGAGAGCGCCCGGTGAACCGCCCCGAGTTCTTCACCCCGATGACGTTCGACTTCCTCTGGGAGGCGGCCGGCATCGGCGAACTGCCGTACCCGCTGCAGGTGCGCTCGCACGGCGCGACCATGGACGAGCGCGCGCGCCTGCGGCAGCGGGCCCACGAGGAGCTGAAGGCCCGCGGCCTGCGCGACCACTACGGCCGCCTCGACCCGCGCGTCGAGGACTGGTTCCGGGTGCTCTCGCAGGGCACCACCAGCATCGACGCCGTGCACATCCCGGACTTCCAGGTCCCGCCGGTGTCGATACTCGCCGCCACCGACGGCACGCTCGGCGTGGTGGCGATCCAGGACGCCGACGGCATCTGGATCCGGCCGGCCTTCCCGGAGGGGCTGGCCTCGACGGTCGTCGACCTGCTGCCGCCGGGCACGCGTGGCACGGAGGCTTCCATCACACTTCCGGTCGACGAGGCGCTGCGGATCCAGCCGGCCAGGACGGCCGTCCCGGTCGGCGGCGACCCGAAGCCGCGGCGCCGCTCGCTGTCCGAGGGCTCCTCCGACCCGCGCGAGGCCTACGCCCGGCTGGCCGGCCAGCCCCGGCTGCGCGGCGGTCAGCTGGCCGCGAACAGCAGGTCCGAGGTGAGCGGTCGTCGCAGGTCACCGGTGCTGGGCTGGTTCGACACGGCCACCGGCCGGTACCTGAGCCTGTCACGGCCGGGCGCCGACGGGCGGGAGTGGGTGACCGTGTCCTCCGCGGACGCGAAAACGCTGCGCACCAGGCTGGGCGAGATGGTGGCGGGCGTCACAACCGAGCCGGGCAACTGACCCGGACCCCTCCGGGGAACCAGACCACGGCACCGGCCGTTGACCTGCTTGAGACTCGTGCAGGTGCCCATGTCGGCCGGACTGTACCCTGGATGGACGGGGTGTTCCTCGCACACCGCAAGTTGTTGTCTACACCGTGACGGCGGATGTGACATCTACCGCCTAGCCAGGGAGGGTCGAGGCCGAACGGCCGAGGCATATGGACCGGAAGCGCCTGCTCAGGAACCCGCTGCTGTGGATCGTCGCGGTTGTGTTGATCTTCCTCGCGGTCAACACCCTCTTCGACAGCGACCGTGGATACACCCAGGTACCCACTTCACAGGCGATCGCCCAGATCACCGGCAACAACGTGAAGGAAGCGAACCTGGAGGACAAGGAGCAGCAGCTCAAGCTGTCGCTCACGAACAAGATCGACGTCGACGGCCAGCAGGTCGACCAGATCATCACCTCGTACCCGTCGCAGTCGGCAGGCTCGATCTACCAGAGCCTGATCGAACGCACGAACGTCAAGTTCAACACGACGGTCACGCAGCAGGGCTTCTTCACGCAGATCCTGTACTACATCATCCCGCTCGGCCTGCTGCTCCTGCTGCTGATGTGGATGATGAACAACGCCCAGGGCGGCGGCAACCGCGTCCTGAACTTCGGCAAGTCCAAGGCCAAGCAGCTGAACAAGGACATGCCGAAGACGACGTTCGCCGACGTGGCCGGCGCCGACGAGGCGGTCGAAGAGCTCTACGAGATCAAGGACTTCCTGCAGAACCCGGCCCGCTACCAGGCGCTGGGCGCGAAGATCCCCAAGGGCGTGCTGCTCTACGGCCCGCCCGGCACCGGTAAGACGCTGCTCGCGCGCGCCGTCGCCGGTGAGGCCGGCGTGCCGTTCTACACGATCTCCGGTTCGGACTTCGTCGAGATGTTCGTCGGTGTCGGCGCCTCCCGCGTCCGCGACCTGTTCGAGCAGGCCAAGCAGAACGCCCCGTGCATCATCTTCGTCGACGAGATCGACGCGGTCGGCCGCCAGCGCGGCGCCGGCCTCGGCGGCGGTCACGACGAGCGCGAGCAGACGCTGAACCAGCTGCTCGTCGAGATGGACGGCTTCGACTCGCGTGGCGGCATCATCCTGATCGCCGCGACCAACCGCCCGGACATCCTGGACCCGGCGCTGCTGCGCCCCGGCCGCTTCGACCGGCAGATCCCGGTGTCCGCGCCGGACCTGGCAGGCCGCCGCGCCATCCTCGAGGTGCACTCGAAGGGCAAGCCGCTGGCCCAGGGCGTCGACCTGAACGCGCTGGCCAAGCGCACCGTGGGCATGTCGGGCGCCGATCTGGCCAACGTCATCAACGAGGCCGCGCTGCTCACCGCCCGCCAGAACGGGCACGTGATCACCGACGCGGCGCTGGAGGAGTCGGTCGACCGGGTCATCGGCGGGCCGGCGCGCAAGAGCCGGATCATCTCCGAGCAGGAGAAGAAGATCACCGCCTACCACGAGGGCGGGCACGCGCTCGCCGCGTGGGCGATGCCGGACCTGGAGCCGGTCTACAAGCTGACCATCCTGCCGCGCGGCCGGACCGGTGGGCACGCGCTGGTCGTCCCCGAGGACGACAAGCAGCTGATGACCCGCTCCGAGATGATCGCCCGGCTGGTGTTCGCGATGGGTGGCCGCACGGCGGAGGAGCTGGTCTTCCACGAGCCGACCACCGGCGCGTCCTCCGACATCGAGCAGGCGACCAAGATCGCCAAGGCGATGGTCATGGAGTACGGCATGAGCGCCCGCCTCGGCGCCGTGAAGTACGGCCAGGACCAGGGCGACCCGTTCCTGGGCCGGTCCGCGGGGCGTCAGGCGGACTACTCGCTCGAGGTCGCGCACGAGATCGACGAAGAGGTCCGCAAGCTCATCGAGACCGCGCACACCGAGGCGTGGGAGGTGCTCAACACCTACCGCGACGTGCTCGACGACCTGGTCCTGGAGCTGCTGGAGAAGGAGACGCTCAGCCGCAAGGACCTGGAGCGGATCTTCGCCACCGTCGAGAAGCGGCCGCACATCACCGTCTTCAACGAGTTCGGTGAGCGCACCCCGTCGGACAAGCCGCCGATCAAGACGCCCGGCGAGCTGGCGATGGAGCGCGGCGAGCCGTGGCCGCCGCCGGAGAAGAAGCCGGCGCCACGCCAGGTGCCGACCCCGGTCGGAACCGCGCCGGGCGGCAGCGACCTGCCCGGTGGCCCGCCCTACAGCCAGCCGGAACCGCCGTCGAACCCGTACGCGCCCCCGTCGGGCGGGAACTACCCGCCGCCCAACGGCGGTGGCCGCCCGTACGGCCCGAACGGCACCGGTCAGTGGCCGCAGCCCTACAACGGCGGCAACCAGTCCGGCCCGCCGAACTACGGCGCGCCTCCGGGCTGGACCCCGGCGACCCAGCCGGGTGGCCAGACTCCGTGGCGCCCGAACCAGGGCGAGCAGCCGCGGCAGGGCGACTGGTTCGGTGGCTCCGAGGAGGGGCAGGGCCAGCACCGGCGGAACCCCGACGAGCAGGACGGTCAAGATCGACAGTGAGCTGACGCCCGAGGAGGGGCCGGTCTTCGATCAGGCGCGCGCCGAGAAAGCGGTGCGTGAGCTGTTGGAGGCCGTGGGCGAGAACCCGGACCGGGAGGGCCTTCGGGACACTCCGGCCCGGGTCGCCCGTGCCTACCGGGAGATGTTCGCCGGGCTGTACAGCGATCCGGCGTCGGTGCTGGAGCGCACGTTCGACGAGTCGCACGAAGAGCTCGTCCTGGTCACCGACATCCCGATGTACAGCACGTGCGAGCACCACCTGGTGCCCTTCCACGGCGTCGCGCACGTGGGTTACATCCCGAACAGCCACGGCAAGGTCACCGGCCTGTCGAAGCTGGCCCGGCTGGTCGACCTCTACGCGAAGCGCCCGCAGGTGCAGGAGCGGCTGACGTCGCAGATCGCCGACGCGCTGGTGCGGAAGCTGGAGCCGCGCGGGGTGATCGTCGTGGTCGAGGCCGAGCACCTGTGCATGTCGATGCGTGGCATCCGCAAGCCGGGCGCGCGCACCACGACGTCGGCCGTGCGCGGCATGCTGCAGACGTCGGCGACCTCCCGGGCGGAGGCGCTGGAGCTGATCAAGGGCCGTCGATGACCACCGGGGCGCCGGACCGCTGTCTGGTGATGGGCGTCCTGAACGTCACGCCGGATTCGTTCTCCGACGGCGGCCGGTACCTCGACCTGGATGCCGCGCTGGCGCACGCGCACGAGATGTGGGCGCGCGGCGCGGACATCATCGACGTCGGCGGCGAATCCACCCGGCCCGGTTCGTCCCGGGTGGACGCGGAGACCGAGACCGCTCGCGTGCTGCCCGTGGTGCGTGCGCTGGCGGCCGACGGCCTGCGGCTCTCGGTGGACACCACCCGCGCGGCCGTCGCGGAGTCGGCGCTGGACGCGGGCGCGGAGATCATCAACGACGTGTCGGGCGGCCTGGCCGACCCGGACATGGCGAAGGTGGCCGCGAGCAGCCAGGCGCCGTGGGTGCTGATGCACTGGCGCGGGCACAGCAAGGACATGAACGCGCTCGCCGAGTACGACGACGTGGTCGACGACGTGCGGCGCGAGCTGCAGGCGCGGGTCGACGCGGCGCTGGCCGCCGGGGTCGCGCCGGAGAAGATCGTCGTCGACCCCGGGCTGGGGTTCGCCAAGCGCGCCGAGCACGACTGGGCGTTGCTGAACCGGCTGGAAGTCTTCCTGGACATGGGTTTCCCGGTGCTGGTGGGCGCTTCGCGCAAGCGGTTCCTGGGCAGCCTGCTGGCCGACTCCACTGGTGCGCCGCGCCCGCCGGACGGCCGGGAGGACGCGACGGCGGCGGTGTCGGCGATCGCCGCGGTGAAGGGGGCGTGGGGCGTGCGGGTGCACAACGTGGGTTCGTCGCTGGACGCGGTCGCGGTCGCGGCGGCGTGGAGGCGCGGGCGTGCCTGACCGGATCACGCTCACCGGGCTGCGCGTGTTCGGGCGGCACGGGGTGTTCGAGCACGAGAAGCGGGACGGGCAGGAGTTCGTCGTCGACATCGTGGCGTGGCTGGACCTCGCGCCCGCCGCCGCTTCGGACGATCTGACGCAGACCCTGCACTACGGCGAGCTGGCGCAGCTGGCGGCGGACATCGTCGGCGGTGAGCCGTACGACCTGATCGAGAGCGTGGCGGGCCGGATCGCGGACGAGGTGCTGAAGGACTCGCGGTTGTCCGCGGTCGAGGTGACGGTGCACAAGCCGTCCGCGCCGATTCCCTTGAACTTCGCGGACGTGGCGGTGACCGTGCACCGGGAGCGCGTGTGAGGGCGGTCCTGTCGCTGGGTTCGAACCTGGGCGACCGGCTGGCGTACCTGAAGTCGGTGATCGATTTCTTCGGGCCGGCGGTGGTCGCGGTGTCCAGTGTGTACGAAACGAAACCGTGGGGCGTCGAGGACCAGCCGGACTTTCTCAATGCGGTGTGCATTGTGGACGATCCAGCGCGGGACGAGTGGTCGTGGCTGCGGGCGGGCCAGGAGCTGGAACGCCGGGCAGGCCGGGTGCGGGAACTGCGGTGGGGGCCGCGCACGCTGGACGTCGACGTGGTCACGGTGGACGGGGTGCGCTCGGACGACCCGGAGCTGCTGCTGCCGCACCCAGGGACGCCCGAGCGCGCGAGCGTGCTGATCCCGTGGCTGGAAATCGACCCGGCCGCGGTACTACCCGGCCACGGCCCGGTCCGCGACCTGCTGGCCGCGCGCCCCGACTCCGACCGCGAGTCAGTGCGCCTGCTGCAGCCCTTCCCGCGCCAGCAGCGGTGCCCTTGATCTTTGAACCCAAGGCAGCCGGGTGGTCATCCCGTCGCCTGACACGCAACGATCACCTTGAGCCAGGGCCGCAACCCAGGCCGCCAACCGGCAGCCGAACATGCCAACCTTGCGG
>NZ_JBEXTX010000205.1:0-5956 GCF_040614175.1 Amycolatopsis sp. NPDC006131 | reverse complement strand
CGTGCTTCGACTTCCCCGGCACGGACCCGACGATCACGGTCCGCCAGGCGACCGGCACCGTGCACGGGGCGGAGCTGCTGGGCCAGGGGTGGCAGTACACGACCGCGGGACTCTACGTCTACGGCCCGAGGCCGGGCTGGATCCGCACCGTCGAGCTGGACGGACCACCGGCGGACCGGGAAGCCCCGGTCACCGCGTCCGAAATGGACGCCAGCCTGCGCCGGGTCAGCGGGCTCGACGTGCACGTGACCGACGTCGCCGACGGCGGCACCCGCTTCACCGACCACGCGCGGCAGGCGAGCACCTACCGGCGTGGCCGCGTCCTGTTGTGCGGGGACGCCGCCCACGTCCACTCGCCGTTCAGCGGCCAGGGCCTGAACCTGGGGCTCGGCGACGCGGTCAACCTGGGGTGGAAGCTCGCCGCCACCGTGCGGGGCTGGGCGCCGGAGGGGCTGCTCGACACCTATGTCAGCGAACGGCACCCGATCGGTGCCGACGTGCTCGACTGGACGCGCGCGCAGGTGGCGGCGATGCGCGGTGATGCCTACAGCGGCGCGCTGCGGGCCGTGGTCGCCGATTTCCTCGGCACCCGGGACGGCGCGACGCTCTACGCGAAGCGGATCTCCGGTCTCGGGCAGCGCTACGACCTGGGGAACGGCCACCCGCTGGTCGGCGCGCTGATGCCTAAGCTCCAGCTGGACGACGGCAGCCGGCTGGCCGACCACGCTCGCGGGGGACAGGCTCTGCTGGCCGACTTCGCCGGGAACGACGAGCTCGCCGTCCTGGCGAAGGCGTATGGGACGCGTCTGGAGCTGGTGCGAGGCAGCGCGGAGGGCAGCGGCCTGAGCGGTTTGCTGGTGCGTCCGGACGGTTTCGTGGCGTGGGCGTCGGGTGCGGGTGACACCACCGGCCTGGAAGCCGCGCTGACCCGTTGGCTGGGCGCTCCGGCCTAGACCGTGTCTGACAATGCTCTCGTCGAGGTGATGGTGTCGTGGATGAGGATGGCGGCGCGGTGGAGGGTGGCGAGTTCAGGTAGCGATGCCGCGCCATTGCTTTGAGTTGCGTTCGACGACGTTGCGGCCGCGGTAATCCAGGGCGTGGAAGGTGGGTGGGCGGTCGCCGCGGGAACCGCGGCGTTTGCGGTGCCCGGTCTGGTCGGCGGGTTCGGGGATGATCGTGCGGATTCCGCGGCGGCGGAGGTGTTGGCGGATGGCGCGGGAGGAGCAGGCCTTGTCGCCGCGCACGAGGTCGGGCCGGGTGCGGGATCCGCCGCCGCCCAGCCGAGGGACGTGCAGGTGGGCCATGAGCGGTTCGAACATCGGGCCACGCGATCCCGCACCGGAAGCGGTAGGTGATTCCCTCCACCATCGCCCGGGCGTCGGAGAACGGCCGCCCCGGTTCACCGGTCCGCACCGGCAACAAGTCCTCGATCAACGCGCACTGCTCATCCGAGAGCAACTCAAACCGCGACACGACCAGCACCACCCCAGCCACCAACCGCGATCTTTGTCAGACGCGCATCTAGGTGAAGACGCCCGCGGTGGCGACCCGGACCCGCTTGCGTGCGGCCTGCTCGTCGTCGCCGAAGCGGTCGACGCCCCAGGACAGCGTGACGACCAGCTCGTACAGCTCCTCCGCGGTGACGCCCTCCACGGCGTCGCCGGCGGACTTCGCCGCGTCGAGGAGTTCGCGGGTCCGGTCGAGCAGGGGGTTGCACGCGTGGGTCATCGGTGAGCCCGGGTCGTTGTGCGCGGTGGCGACGCAGGAGGGCAGGTCGTGCCAGATGCGCAGCTGCCAGGTCAGCCGCGCGAGCCATTCGGCGAGCGCCTCGCGCGGGGAGGCGGTGCGGGCCAGTTCGCCGGATTCGGCCACGGCCTCCTCGATGCTGGTCTGCATGACGGCGGCGAGCAGGTCGTCCCGCGTCGGGAAGTTCCGGTAGAGCGTGGCGTTGCCCACTCCCGCTTTCAGGGCGATGCCGTCGAGCGAGGCGAGGACGCCCTCGGTTTCGAACGTCTCGCGTGCCGCGAGCAGGATCGCGTCGCGGTTTCGCCGGGCGTCGGCCCGCAGCGGCCGCGCCTTCGCGCTGTCAGCCATGACATCCCTCCTTGCGGAAGTGGGGACTGTCCCCGCATACTGAATTCGGGGACACTCCCCACTTGATGAAGGAGTATAGGTGAACCAGTCACTCAAGGGCCGGACCGTGCTCGTGACGGGCGCGAACGGCGGCCTCGGCGAACAGTTCGTGGCCCAGGCGCTCGAACGCGGCGCGAGCAACGTCTACGCCGCGGCGCGCAAGCCGAAGAGCTGGAACGATTCCCGCGTCCAGCCGCTGGCCCTCGACATCACCGACGCCGGCGCCGTGGCCCGCGCCGTCACGTCCGCCCCCGACGTCGACCTGGTGATCAACAACGCCGGGATCGCGCCGGAGGGCGACTCCATCGCCGGGCCGGAGGACGAGCTGCGCCGGATCTTCGAGACGAACTTCTTCGGCACGCTCCGCGTCGCGAACGCCTTCGCGCCGGTGCTCGCCGCCAACGGCGGCGGAACCCTGCTGAACATCCTGTCCGCGGCGTCCTGGTTCAGCATCCCGACCGGCTACGCGGCCTCGAAGGCGGCGATGTGGTCGGCGACCAACGCGCTGCGGGTGCAGCTGCGCGGGCAGGGCACCCACGTGATCGGCCTGCTGGTCGGCATGATCGACACACCGATGACGACCAGGTGGGACGTCCCGAAGGTCACCGCCGCGAGCGTCGTCGCCCAGGCCTACGACGGCGTCGCCGACGGTGCGCTCGAGGTACTGGCCGACGAGCCGACGCGCGAGCTGAAGTCCCGGCTGAGCACGAAGGCCGAGGAGTTCTACCCCTGGATGGATGCGCAGCTGGCAGAGCTGGTGTCCTGACCGCGGGTCCAGAGTGGACGACCGCCGGGACTGGTGGCGCCACCAGCCCGGCGGCCACCGCCGGGCCCGAGCTCGCGTGCCAAGAACAGTCGATCCGTCGCGTGCCCGCGCGAATGGTTTTCGCCTGCCGGCGTTGCTTGTCCGACCGACAAGCGGGAGGGACACTGGGCTGATTCCCGAAGGGAGGGTGGCGATGACCGGTTCTTCCGTGCAGCCGTGGCGCTTGCGGGGAGTGTGGTTCGACGCGTGCAAGTGCGCGATCCCGTGCCCGTGTTCCTTCGCCCAGCCGCCGACCTACGGTGATTGCGACGGTGTTCTCCTCTGGCACGTGCGTGAGGGGCGGTACGGCGAGTCCCGATTGGACGGGTTGAACGTCGTGATGCTGGCGTCCTTCGTGGGCAACGTGTGGGGCGATCACAGCGAAGCCTACGGCGCGGTCTTCCTGGACGAGCGAGCCGACGAGGCGCAGCGCGGCGCCCTGCAGATGATCTTCGGCGGCCAGGCGGGCGGCTGGCCCGCCCGGTTCACCGAGATGTTCGGCGGTGAGATGCGCGGCATGGAGTTCGCCGCCATCGACGCCTCGATCGCCGAGGACTACTCCGGCTGGAGCGTCAGCATCCCCGGCAAGGCGACCGCGCGGGTCGAGGCGCTGACCGGGCCCACCAGCGAGCCGGGCGCGCGGGTGGAGGTCCACAACCTGCCCGGTGCCGAGGTGGGCCCGGGGCAACCGCCCGCGGTGTGGGGCCGGGTCACCGGGGAGTCCGCCGACGCGTTCGGCTTCCGCTGGGAGCGCAGCGGCAACTCCAGCAAACTCATCCCGTTCGAGTGGAGCGGACCGGACGCGGCATGACCCCGCGGCCGGGCCGGGATGTCGCTTCGCACGCGGCTTCGGTGCGGCGGTGGTCGCGAACCGAAGCCGCGCTGGTGGTCGTGCTGCTGGTGCTCGCCGCACTGGCCTGGGCGCTGACGAGCAGGCTCGCGACCGCGGACATGCGCATGGGGGTCCTGACCGGCGGGCCCGCGATGGACGACATGGCCGGCGCGATGCGGCCGTGGCCCGGGGAAGCGGCGCTGTTCCTCGGCGTGTGGGTCGTGATGATGGCGGCGATGATGCTGCCGAGCGTCGTGCCGTTCAGCCTGGGCATGCGCCGCCTGCTGCGCAGCCGGGGACTGCGTGGCCACGGCCTGTTCGCCGGCTACTTCCTCGTGTGGGCGGTGGCGGGGATCGGGGCGTTCGCGTTCGTGCAGGGCCTGGAGCGGGCCATGACCGGGCCCAGCGTCACCGCCGTGCGGGCCGGGGGAGTGGTGCTGCTGGTCGCCGGCGTGTACCAGCTGACCCCGTTGAAGCGCGTGTGCCTGCGGCACTGCCGGTCACCGATGGCGCTGCTGCTCGAACACAGCGAGACGGCGGTGCGCGGCCGGTTCGGTGTCCTGCGGGTGGGGCTGAGCCACGGCGGGTACTGCCTGGGCTGCTGCTGGGCGCTGATGGCGGTGCTACTGGCCGCCGGGATGATGAACCTGGTCTGGATGGCCGTGTTCGCGGCCGTCGTCGCCCTGGAAAAGGTCACCCGCCACGGCGAACTGATCAGCCGCGTGGTCGGCGGCCTGCTCCTCGCCACGGCGATCGTCCTGCTGGCACAGCCGGCCCTGCTGGCCTAGGAGTGGCGGGTGGGCTCCGCCGTCCGGGATCGGGTGGCCGCCCAACTGGCGCGGAGCTTGAGCCGGTCTTCGGACGCGGTGCCGGGAGGTCGAGGGACTGGAAGGTCAGGTCCAGGTAACCGGCTTCGGGGTGCCGGAGCCGTTTGATGCCGTCGTGGCGGATCAGGACGTCGTGCGCGGTCCAGTGGTCGCGGAACTCGGGGCTGAGCGTGGACAGCTCGCCGACGAGTTCGCGCAGTGCCCGGTCGCGGGGCCTCGCGCCCGGCTTCGGCGCGCAGCAGGGCGGCGGTGGCGCTGTCGAACATCGGCGCGAGCAGGGCACGGGCCAGGGGATTGGCGGCGACGACGTCCGTGCGGCCGTTGCGCACGAACGCCGAGGAGATCGTCATGGAGTCGAGCAGCCACTGGACCCGGGGCGGGATCTCGACGTCCCGGCGCCGCGACGAGCGGGCCAGGTCGAACAGGTAGGCAGCCGACTGAGCGAGTCCGGTCTGCGCGAGGTCGTCGAGAAGGCGCAGTCGCACGGGTTGAGCCTGTGGGACACCGCGGTGGTGTACGGCATGGGCCGCTCGGAGACGGTCCTCGCCCGCGCGCTGAAGGGCTACGACCGCGGCGAGTACCAGCTGTCCACGAAGTTCACCCCGCAGATCGCCGGCGCCGGCGGCGATCCGGTCGCGGACATGCTGGAGCAGAGCCTCGACCGGCTGGGCACCGACTACGTGGACCTGTACTGGATCCACAACCCCGCCGACGTGGCTGGACGCCGCTGCTGATCCCGCTGCTGGAAAGCGGCCGGATCAGGCACGTCGGGGTCTCGAACCACAACCTGGCCGAGATCGCCCTGGCCGACCGGATCCTCGGCGAGGCCGGCTTCCGCGTGGAGGCGGTCCAGAACCACTACAGCCTCCTCTACCGCGGCTCCGAGCGCGTGGGCATCATCGGCCACTGCCGCGAGCACGACGTGCGGTTCTTCTCCTACCGGCGAATCCGTTGCCGGCGGGCAGCACCCGCGCGGCCGTGTGCAACGGCATCCTGCCGCAGCTGCGGGCGCTGACGGACAGGATGACGGCGATCGGTGCGGACCGGGGCGCCTCCGCCGCCGACATCGCCACCGCTTGGGCCATCGCCAAGGGGACCACACCGATCATCGGGGTCACGAAGGCGGCTCACCTCGACGGGCTGGTCCGGGCGCACCGCATCAAGCTCGCCGGCGACGAGACCGCGGAGCTGGAGGAGCTGGCGGACGCCGCGGACGTCGACACGCGCGGCAGCTGGGAGCACGCCATGTGGCAGCGGGTGCGGCCCGGGCCCGGGCACCGCCCCCGCCCGCAGCCCCCCGCCGGGGGGGGCTCCCCCCCCGTGTTGGGGGGGGGGTGGGTCTTTGTATAGGATGTATAC
>NZ_JBEXTX010000204.1:0-5979 GCF_040614175.1 Amycolatopsis sp. NPDC006131 | reverse complement strand
TGCCGCCGCCTCGGCATCAAGGTGCTGCCCCCGGACGTCAACGAATCCGGCCAGCGCTTCGCCGCGGTCGGCGACGACATCCGCTTCGGCATGGGTGCGGTCCGCAACGTCGGCGCCAACGTCGTGGAGTCGATCATCAAGACCCGCCAGGAGAAGGGCAAGTACTCCTCCTTCACCGACTTCCTCGACAAGTCGGAGCTGGTGGCCTGCAACAAACGGGTCATCGAATCACTGATCAAAGCCGGCGCGTTCGACTCCCTCGGGGCCACGCGCCTGTCTCTGAGCCAGATCCACGAGGACGCGGTCGACGCGGTCGTGCCCCTGAAACGCCAGGAAGCCATGGGGCAGTTCGACCTGTTCGGCGCCGAGCCCGCGCCTTCGTCGTCGCCGCTGGCGCACCTCAAGTTCGGCGACGAGGAGTGGCCGCGCAAGCAGCTGCTCGCCTACGAGCGGGAGATGCTCGGCCTGTACGTGTCCGCGCACCCACTGGACGGCGCCGAACGGATCCTGCGCAAACACGCCCCACGCCCGATCGCCGCCATCCTGGACAACCCGCCCAAGGAAGGCGAACTGGTCATCTCCGGCCTGATCACCTCACTGGAGCGCAGGGTCAACAAGAAGGGCGAACCCTGGGCCATCTGCACAGTCGAGGACATGGACGCCTCACTGGAAGTGCTGTTCTTCCCCAAGTCCTACGCCCTGTTCCAGGCCGACCTCATCGAAGACAACGCCGTCCTGGTCAAAGGCCGCGTCAACTGGCGCGAAGACAAGATGTCCATATTCGGCGGCGGGGTGGTGGCGCTGGACCTGTCCGAGCCGGGCGAGGCGCCGCTCGTCCTGCGCGCCCGGCCGGAGAAGCTCACGCTGCCGGTCGTCCTGGAACTCAAGCAAACGCTACTCGCCCACCGCGGCGGCACCCCCGTGCACGTCAAGCTTCTGGGCCGCCGCGAGCAGACGTTCGCCCTGTACGACTACCCGGTCGAGGTGACGCCGATGCTCCTCGGCGAGCTGAAAACGATTCCAGGCATCACGCTCTGATGTCCGGCTGCTCCCGCCCCAGCGAGCGCGAGGGAAACCGTTCGCCCCTGCCCCAACCTCCTGGAATCGATTCCAGCCATAAGGTATTGACGTCAGGCCGGTTACCCAGGCGAGAGCGATGCCAGCCATCACACCCCCTGACACCCGGGCCGCTCCCCCAGCGAGCACGAGGGAAAACCGTGCCCACCTGCCCCGGCATCCTGGAATCGATTCCAGGGTCAGGCAGTGACGTCAGGCCGTTCCCCGGCGAGTGCGAGCACCGTGCGGGCCTGCTCCAGCATCGCCACGTCGAGGAAGGTGCCGTCGGTCAGGGCGATCGCCCCGACGCCGGCCGCGGTGGCGTCGTCCAGCCGGGACAGCACCTCGCGGGCCCGTGACACTTCCTGTTCGCTGGGCAGGAACGCGGCCCGGATGGTGTCCAGCTGCGCCGGGTGGATCGCGGTGCGCCCGCGGAACCCCAGCGCCCGCCCCGCGCGGCAGGACGCGGCGAGCCCGTCCAGGTCGCGGACGTTGGTGTAGGCCGACATCACCGGCGGCACCAGGCGGGCAGCGCGCGCGGCGACGACCACCCGGCTGCGCGCCCAGGTCAGCCCGGCCTCGTCGGTCACCCCGAGGTCGGAGCGCAGGTCCGCTTCACCGAGGCCGATAGAGGCGACCTGCGCCGACGCTGTCGCGATCTCCAGTGCCCGCTCGACGCCGAGCGCGGATTCGATGAGCGGGTGCAGCTCCCGGCCGGGCAACGCCTCGGCCAGCGCGTGGATCTCCTGAGCAGACTCGACCTTCGGGATCCGCGCGCCCACCTCCACCGGCAAACCGGCCAGGGCCGCCAAGTCCGCCGTGTGCCACGGCGTGCTCGCGTGGTTGATCCGCACCTGCACCCGGCGGGCGAGCGGCTCCGACAGCAGCCGCATCGCGTTCGCTCGCGCCTCGTCCTTGCGAGCCGGGGCGACGGCGTCCTCCAGATCCACGAGCACGACGTCGGCGGCCGAATCCAGCGCCTTCGCCACCCGGTCCGGCCGGTCGGCCGGCACATACAGCAAGGTCAACGCGGGCGCGCTCACACCACACCCTCCCCACGCATCCGCGCCACGACCAACGGCGCGAACAGCACCTTCCCCACCCGGTCCCGCCGGCCAGCCGGCACCAGAGTCAACGCGGGCGCACTCACGCCGCGCCCTCCTCACGCAACCCCGCCACCACCGAAGACGCGACACCCAGCACCTTCACGACCCGATCCGCGGGCGCATGCAACAGCGTCAACGCGGGCGCACTCACACCGCACCCTCCTCACGCAACCGCGCCACCTCGGACGGCGCGAAACCCAGCTCCCCCAGCACTTCGTCGGTGTCCGCGCCGTGCGCGCGGCCCGTGTGGGCGATGACCCCGTCGTGACCGGACAGCCGGAAGATGGGCCCCTGCATGAGCGTCGGCCCCAGCTCTGGGTCCTCGATCTCGTGGATCGTGCCCAGGGCGCGGAACTGCGGGTCCTCGACGATGTCCTCGGCGTCGTAGATCGGCGCCACCGCGGCCTGCGCGGCCTCGAACTCGGCGACCACCTCGTCGCGGGTGTGCCGGGCGATCCACCCGCCCACGGCCTCGTCGAGCTCGTCGGCGTGCTTCGCGCGCTCGGCGCCGCTGGCGAACCACGGCTCGTCGATCAGGTCCGGCCTCCCGACCAGCCGCATCACGCGCTCGGCGATCGACTGCGCCGACGTCGACACGGCGACCCACTGCCCGTCGCCGGTGCGGTAGGTGTTCCGCGGCGCGTTGTTCACCGACCGGTTGCCGGTGCGCGGCTGCACCGAGCGCAGCTGGTCCCACCGCGTGATCTGCGGCCCCAGCATCGCCAGGATCGGCTCCACGATCGCGGTGTCCACGACCTGACCGCGCCCGGTCCGCTCACGCGCCGACAGCGCCACCATGATCGCGTACGCGGTGGCCAGCGAGGCGATGCCATCGGCGAGCCCGAACGGCGGCAGCGTCGGCGGCCCGTCCGGTTCCCCGGTGGCGGCCGCGAACCCGCTCATCGCCTCCGCGAGCGTGCCGAACCCGGGCCGCCGCCGGTACGGGCCGATCTGCCCGAACCCGGTGACGCGGGCGAGCACGAGCCGCGGGTTGCGCGCGGACAGCTCGTCGTAGCCCAGGTCCCAGCGCTCCAGCGTGCCCGGCCGGAAGTTCTCGATGATCACGTCCGACCGCTCGGCCAGCTTCAGGAACACCTCGCGGCCGCCGGGTTTGCCCAGGTCGGCGGTGATGGTGCGCTTGTTGCGGCCGAGCGTCTTCCACCACAGGTTGACGCCGTCCTTGGCGACGCCGTGGTTGCGCGCCGGATCGGGACGGCCGGGGTGCTCGACCTTGATCACCTCGGCGCCCATGTCGCCCAGGTGCATCGCGGCCATCGGGCCGGCGAACAGCGTGGCGGCGTCGACGACGCGCAACCCGGCCAGCGCCCCGGCGGCGGGGTCCCGGGAGACGGTCACGCGGTCACCTCCGGCAAGTCCCAGGCGCAGCGGAACCCCACGGTCGCGCCGCGCGCCAGCCCGAGCCCGGGCAGGAGCAGCTTCACGCTGTAGTCCGGGTCGCGGCGGCCGCCTTCGACGTACCAGTCGGAGCCTTCGGCGCGGTAGTCGCAGCCGCCCTTGAGCATCACGAACCGGGTGCGCCCGTCGGAGTGCTCGCTCTCGGTCCAGTTCCACACGGCGGGCTCGCCGCGGCGCAGCAGGCCGGTCTCACCCGCGAGCTGCCATTCGTCCTCGGTGGGCAGCCGCCCGCCGCGCCACGCGCAGTACGCGCGGGCGTCGTCGAGGTCCACGTAGGTCACCGGCGCGTCGGCGTCGGTGTTCCACGCGAGGAACCGGTGCGGTTGCGCCGGCCGGTAGCCGGTCCGCTCCAGGAACTCGGTGAACTGCGCGTTGGTCACCTCGGTCACCGCGACGGCCACCGCGTTCGCGAGCACACCGTCGCGCTGGAGGGTGCGCGCGTCGTGCAGCCGGGGCGGCAGCGGCTTCCACTCGTCGACGTACGGCGCGCCCTGGTACATCCCGGTCTCGCGGGCGCGGTAGCGGACGGTCAGCACGTACGGTCCGGCGGGCACGACCACCGCGTCCGGGTCGGGCGTGCCGGTGCTGCGGGCCGGCTGCTTGCGCACGGCGAGGCGGTGCGGGAAGCGGGCGTCCGGATCGTGCGGCACGTCCGGCAGTTCCTTCACCCACGTGGGTTCCGTCTCGGCACGCAGGAAAGCGGCGATCCCTCGCGCGGGCACACCCGGACCCAGCAACGGGATTCCGGGCGCGACCGGGCCGGTGTAGTCCTCGTCGCTCCGGTTGACGACCGTCCACAGTGTCTGGTCGCCGAGGTCCCAGCGGGAGCCGTACACCCCGGCCTCCTCCGCGCCGGGCGCGAGTTCGGCCAGCGGCGTCCACTCGCCGTGCAGCAGCAGGTCCTCGGCCGCCCGCTGGACGGTCACCATGCGCCGCACCGTCGCCGCGTCCCGGCGCGACCAGCCGACCCACACGCCGAAGACGACCTCCCACACCATCACGCCGACGCCGTTGAGCCACGCCGACTGCAGTTCCTCGGTGTGGTCGCGGTGCCAGCGGCGGACGTGGTGCTGCATGTGCCGCCGCTCGTACCAGTGCGCGCGCAGCACGCCGGGCACGGGCGAGTCGGCGAAGAACTGCGCCCACGACGACGCGTGGTCCTCGATCCGCTCGACCGGCAGCTTCGACTCGCCCTCCAGCACGATCCCCGGCTTCGCCCGCTCCAGGGCCTTGACGAACTCGGGTTCCGCCTTCTTGAGGGTGTCCAGGAAGACGCCGTCCACGCCGAGGTCGGCGACCAGCGACGCGAGCTCCTCGAGGTCGTCCCCGGCGCGGCGGGTGCCGACGTCCCACGGGTTGTAGTCGACGAACACGTGCAGGCCCGCGTCGTGGAACTGCCGCACGAGATCCGTCAGCCCGGGCACGTCGCGGTAGAAGTCCCACTGGTTGCGGTCGTCCAGGCCGATCACCGGGTAGGCGTGCCACAGCACGACCGCGTCCAGGCCGGTGAACCGTTCCCGGGCGTCGGCGAGGAACCGCTCCGGCGTGAAGCGGCCCTGTTCGAAGTCGTAGAGCAGCTCGTCCCACAGCCACACCTGCGCGACCGTGCGGCACCGCGCCGCCCACGCCGCGCCGGGCCGCTCGTAGGCCGCGCCGGTGTAGCCGTGCCGCCCTTGGGCGTCCGCGCGCCACTCGCGCAGCCGCTCGCGCCACGCCGGGCGGTCGGCCGGATCCGGCGGGCCGGCGAAGATCTTCGCCTCGTCCAGCGCGACCAGCTGGTCCTCGGTGAGCGGGCCGAGCGGGACCTCGGTGGGCCGGTCGATCGGGCGCGGCACGAGCGGGTCGAACGTGTAGGTCATTTCGCGCTCTCCTCGACCTCCGCGACGGTGGGCACGGCGTCCTGCGCGCCGGGCCGGGTGACCGCGAGGGCGGCCGCGGCACCGGCGAGCCGGGCGGCGCCGGCCAGGTCCAGCCCGCGGGCGAGCCCGGCCGCGAGCACGCCGCAGAAGGTGTCCCCGGCGCCGGTCGTGTCGACCGCGTCCACCTTGACGCCCGGAACCCGCACGGGCTCGCGGTCCCGTTGCGCCACCAGGGATCCCTCGGCGCCGAGCGTGATCACCACGGCGGGCACCCGCTCCAGCAGCGCCGCGGCCAGCTCCTCCGGCGCGGCCTGGGTGTGCGCGAGGTCGGCGGCCTCGTACTCGTTGACTATCAGCAGGTCCAGCGCCGCCCAGACATCGCCGGGCAGGTCCTGCGACGGCGCCGCGTTGAGCACCATCCGGGCGCCCGGCCGTCGCGCGGCGGCGGCCGCGCGCACCATGTCGAGCGGGATCTCCAGCTGCGCCAGCACGACGTCGGCGTGCGCGATCCGCTCGACCTGGGCGGCGGTCAGTTCGAGGCG
>NZ_JBEXTX010000203.1:0-5988 GCF_040614175.1 Amycolatopsis sp. NPDC006131 | reverse complement strand
GTGGTGGTCGATAGGCCTTTGAGGGCGCTGTCGATCCAGCCCTGGACGCGGTGGATGCCGATGTCGCGGTATTCGACGGCTTGGAGGAGCATCTCGAGCTTGTCCGCGTCGCGGGCGCAGCGGGCCTCGGTGGTTTCCGCGGCCTCGTACTCGTCGACGGCGTCGCGGACGGAGGTGCGGGCGGTGTCGGGCAGGTGGGCGGTTTGGTCGGCGGTGATGTGCTTGGGGTCGGGTTTGGTGAGGTAGGGCTTGACGGTGTGGGGCAGGTCGCCGGTGCGGGTTTCCTGTGTGTCGTGCCAGAGGGCGAGGTAGGCGGCGCGGGCGGGGTCGGCGCCTTCTTCGGCGGCGAGGAGTCCGGCGAGCTGGGCGACGCGCAGGGAGTGTTCGGCCACGGATTCGGGGTCGCGGACGCCGGCGTGCCACCAGCCCGAGCGCCGGATCCGTTTGAGGATGCCCAGTTCGTAGCCGAAGCTGGCGATGGCGCTGGGGTCGGACACGCAGGGGCTCCTATCGGTCGGCGATGCGGAGGGCGTAGTGCAGGTCGGCGAACTGGTCCCGCTCGGCGCGGGTGAGTTCGTCGGTGGACAGGCCCACCTCGACGGCCTCCTCGAGCGGCGGGCGCAGGTGGGGCCGGTCGGTCAGCAGTGACGGGCGTGAGGCTATCAACGTGACCAGGGTGTGCAGGTTCAGCGGCAGGTGCGGCGACTGACGGCGCCACCCGCCGGGTGAGGTGCTTCAGCAGGTGCATCCCGCCCCAAGATCGCGGGTCGGCGTGGAGCATGAAGGCGTCGTCGACGTGGTCCTCGCGCAGTTCGCCGATCCAGTAGGCCCAGTAGTTCAGGTTCGCACGTCCGGGACCGAGCCGATGGGCATGGCGGCGGTGAAGTCCCTCAGCACGTCGCAGTCGCCGCGGCCGGCCAGCGCGACCGAGGCGGAGCGTGTTTCCAGCAGCAGGTTCACGTCGTCGGTCTCGACGGGGCGGCGGCTGGCGCGCCCCCACTCGCCGCGGAGCCAGTCGACGCTCGCGGGCCGCTGGTCGAAGCTCAACAGGTAGATCGCTTGTCGCCGCAGCAGGGCTTGATCGGGGCCGGCGGCGCGGTCGGCGAGGGTGAGCATGTGGGCGAAGAAGCGTGCTCGCTCGTCGGCGTACAGCACGGGTCGCGAGGCCGTTGGGCCTCGTCGTCGTGTGGGTGTGGCCAGTGGGCGGAGTTGTTCGGGCAGGACCCCGGTGATCGGACAGGTGATCAGGTTGGTCAGCGACCGGCGATGCACGTTGCCGGCTAGGGGATGCTGCGCGGGGTCCAGCCACGCCGGGCCGGCGTCGACGGCCGCGGCGAGGACCAGGTCGGCTTCGATGGCCTCGTGCAGGTGTCGGCCCACGGAGGCCGGCGCGCCCAGCCGGGTCAGCGTTGTCCGGAGCCGCAGGAAGTCCCGGGTTTGCATCGCCGCGAGCGGGCGCCGGCCCGATTCCCAGCCCTGCACCGTCGTCACGTCGACGCCCGCGGCCTCGGCGAACTGATCCTGCGTCGCCCCCGCGAACTGGCGGGCGAGCTTGAGCACGAACCCCGCCACGACACCCAGGCATCGTGACCAGCAGCTACCTGATCGATCCCGTGCTGTTCGACCGGTTGGTGAACCGGATCGCCGGCGAGCACGACCTCGAGCGCGGCCTGGCCGAACGCATCATGGACCAGGCGCTGACCTGTGGCGCACCCTCGTCCCGGCCGCCCGCGTCTGGGCGATGCATCGCCTCGAACAAACGTTCGATGACGTGTTAGCCTCGGGTCATGAGCATGGAAGGCCCGGGCGGTGAGGGGTACGACGGCCTCGCCCACTTCCGCATTGACGCCCACGGTGAGCGGCTCATCGTCCTGCCGGCGACGTGCAGGGCAGGACGGCACTCTCTCGCTGCCGCGGGGTATCGGGCTGTGGTCGGTCGCGGCGCGATCGCGGTCGAGTGTGGGGCGTGCCGGGCCGACGGCGCTTCCCCGGCGGCATGGCACCTCGGCGCCCCTGGGTCGGTGGCCGCGCGGGCCGAGTTCGATGACCAGCCCTACCTTGATCGCCGGAGCGGCACTGAAACTGTGGCTCCGGTCCGGCAGTAGGAGGCCGCGGATGCTGCACAGCCCCTACACGCGGTTCACCGGAGACGCCGACCACGGGTGGGTACCGGTCATCACCCCGGTCTGGGTCCGGCTGGACGCGATCTACCTGCGGGTCCCGGGTGCGCCCGTGCACACCGTGGTCATCGGACTGGACATGACCGGCGAGGTACTCGGTCGCCTCACCGGCTGGTTCTCCACCGCCAAGGGGGACTGGCTCGGTGTCGTCGACTTCGAGATCCCCTATGCGGACGTGCGGCGGAACAAGCTCGAGGTCGTCGACCAGCTCGTCCCGGCCTACGCCCTACGCCGTCGCGACGACTGACCGCGGGCGGCCTCACGATGACGCGGTTCTCAATTCCCGCAGAACATCGTCGAGACGTCGAAGAGTTTCCTCGGGGGGCAGGGCCAATTGCTCGAGCGTGGCGCGAAGCTGTCGGTAGCGTTCGACGAGCTCTCGATCAGTCAGGAGGGTGACCGACCCGAGGTGCTGGATGACGACGGCGCCCTCGCCATCGTCACGCTCGTAGAGCACGAAAGGGCCAAGCTGCCCGTCATGCCAGTCCGAACCCTCGAGCACGAGACGCACTACGGCCAATCGCCGGCGGAGTACCTCGATCAACCGCTCAACCTGCTTCGCCATGACTACCACGCCGCCCACTCGCCAAGTGAGCGCCGGCAGGCCGAGGAAAACCTCATACTTGGTGCGCCGTCCCTCGACCACGGCGGCCTGGCGTTCGGATTTGGAGGGCAAGTCGCTCCCATCGGATGTAACCTGACGGGCGTAATCGTCACTCTGCAAGAGATCTGGGATGCGCAGAGGTGACCATTCCGTGATCGAGGTTGCCTTCTTTTCGAGCTCCAACGCGTCGGCGGTGTAATGCGAAATGCCGAAAAGGCCGGGAGTGCCGCGGTTCGGGGTTGCCCGTTTCGGAGTTGCCCATGTCGCGACCTGGAGCAGGTCTGCGCGTGCTTTGCCCGTGATTCCGAGGGCGTCGGCGAGCGCTTTCGTCTGCTCGACGGTGGGGAGAAGTGTGCCATCCAGCCACCGGCTCACTGTGGTATGCGAGACGTCGAGCTGATGACCGATGTTTCGCGTGGTGGGCCGAGGCGTACGAGCTAGCCAGTGTGAGCGTAGAAGACGCGCGAGTGGCAGGTCGTCGAGCTGCTTCGCCGTATCGGGGTGCCTCGGCATGAGGTCAAGAGTACCGAGAAAGACCTTTGTCGGAACGACCCGGATGGGCTATTGCCCACTCTTGATGCCGCAATGCACCGTTGTTTGGTGCGTAAGTTTTCGCACCAAACTTGGAGGGAAGATATGTGGCGATGGATTTCGCGTATTTGTGGCCGTGTGCCTTCTGCGACTAGGAACGGTCGAGCGCAGCAACGCCCTCGTCACGCGATGCCCGAGCGAGTGAAGGTCGCTCTTAACGAAGAGAACGGCTGGGGGCGCGTTCACCGGAGTCGGCGATGACGAAAGATCGTCGAACTCCGCAATATCTCTACCGGACGGTTTTCGAGCAGTTCAAGGCCCGCATCGAATCCGGTGAACTTGCGCCCAACACGCCGCTTCCGGCCGAACGGCGCCTGGCGGCCGAGCTTGGCGTCGCGCTCGGCACTCTTCGCCACGCTACTCAGCTCCTACGGGACGAGGGGCTCGTGGTCACGGTGCCCTCGAAGGGGACCTTCATCTGTGACACGAAGCTGTGGGCTACCGATCGTGCGGGACCGAGAACGTGACCGGGGCGGGCCGGTGGATGCCCACCGGTCCGCCCGACGGGGGATCGCATTGGTGTGGAGAACAGCAGGCGGGCTTCAGAGGCTGCTCACCTCCGGAGTGTCGGCCGTCGTCCTTGTCGCTGGCTTAACGCCGCATTGTCCTTCTCCTCATGCCGACGCCTCTGGATACCGTGTACCCGTGCGCCGCTGAGCAGGGCGCCGAGCACGAGGAAGGGCAGGGCCTGTACCACGACGGCGATGAACACGGTCGATCCGGTGCGCAGCATCGGGGCGTCGAACAGGTCGACGAGGAAGCTCTGGCTCAGCATCGCGACCAGCAGGATGGCGCACAGCCGCAGCATCGACGTGATTCGCCGCCGTGGCCGCCGGGTGGTCGTGGACGTCACGGTCACCGGTTCTCCACTTCGCAATACGTGCGCGTCAGGCGAACAGGCCGCCTCAGAACGACCAGAGCGCCTGGCCGATCAGCGCGATCAGCGCTAGGAACCCGAGCCTCGGAGTCTCGGTTGGCGGGGCCTGAAGCTGGACTCACTACTCGAACTGAATTCACGAGGTGTGGCGCAGTCGATTGACAGCCCATGGCCCGGACCTCAGGCGGAGGTTGGTACCAACTCGTTGAGGAGGGCGCGTACGCGGCGGTCGATTTCGTCGCGGATGGGGCGAACCGCGTCGATGCCCTTGCCTGCGGGGTCGTCGAGTTGCCAGTCGAGGTAGCGCTTGCCGGGGAAGATGGGGCAGGCGTCGCCGCAGCCCATGGTGATCACGACGTCGGCGGCTTGGACGGCTTCGGTGGTGAGTGGTTTGGGGAATTCCTTGGACAGGTCGAGGCCGATTTCGTTCATGGCTTCGACGACGGCGGGGTTGATGGTGTCGGCGGGGGCGGAGCCGGCGGAGCGGACGGTGACGCGGCCGGCGGCGTGGTGGTCGAGCAGGGCGGCGGCCATCTGGGAGCGGCCGGCGTTGTGGACGCAGACGAAGAGGACTTCGGGCTTGTCGGACACGGTGGCTCCTTGGTTCTTGGCGGTGGCTTCCAGCCGCTGCCGGGCGAAGCGGGCGGCCAGGACGGGCAGGTGGGTGCCGATGCGAGCGGTAGCGGCGAGGTGGGTGTAGGAGTCCTCGACGCATTCGCGGACGGTCTCCGGCGAGAAGGTGCCGGTGAAGTGCCGGGCGAGTTCGTCGGCTTCGC
The DNA here is from genome assembly GCF_040614175.1 of Amycolatopsis sp. NPDC006131. Lineage (NCBI taxonomy): Bacteria > Bacillati > Actinomycetota > Actinomycetes > Pseudonocardiales > Pseudonocardiaceae > Amycolatopsis > Amycolatopsis sp. NPDC006131. Next base: position 960 of record NZ_JBEXTX010000203.1, on the reverse strand, counting down.
GGTCGAGCAGGGTCGGCACGTGGCGGTCGTCGAGGCGGCAGTCTTCGATGTCGTGGCAGGGTTCGCCTTCGATGTGGTCCATGGCTACTCCCGGGTGGCTGTGGTGAATCGGCGGCGCAGGGCGAGTGAGACGTAGACGAGCGCGACGAGCACCGGCACCTCGATGAGCGGGCCGACGACCCCGGCGAGGGCCTGGCCGCTGGTGGCGCCGAACGTGGCGATGGCGACGGCGATGGCGAGTTCGAAGTTGTTGCCGGCCGCGGTGAAGGCGAGCGTGGTGGTGCGCTCGTAGTTCAGGCCGATCGCCTTGCCCAGGGCGTAGGACCCGGCCCACATGAGTCCGAAGTAGACCAGCAGCGGCAGTGCGATGCGGGCGACGTCGAGCGGGCGGCTGGTGATCTGGTTGCCCTGCAGGGCGAACAGCACGACGATGGTGAACAGCAGCCCGTACAGGGCGATCGGCCCGATGCGCGGCAGGAACCGGGTTTCGTACCAGTCGCGGCCCTTGGCGCGCTCGCCGAGGCGGCGGGTGAGGTACCCGGCCACGAGCGGGATGCCGAGGAAGATCAGCGTGCTCTTGGCGATCTGCCAGCCGGACACGCTCAGCGTGGTGGTGTCCAGGCCGAGCCGGCCGGGCAGCACGGACAGGTAGAACCAGCCGAACACGCCGAACATGATCACCTGAAAGACCGAGTTGAGGGCGACGAGCACGGCGGCGGCCTCCCGGTCGCCGCAGGCGAGGTCGTTCCAGATGATGACCATGGCGATGCAGCGGGCCAGGCCGACGATGATCAGGCCGGTGCGGTATTCGGGCAGGTCCGGCAGCAGCAGCCAGGCGAGGGCGAACATCAGTGCCGGGCCGATCAGCCAGTTCAGCACGAGCGAGGGCCACAGCAGTTTCCGGTCGCGGGTGACCGAGTCCAGCCTGTCGTAGCGGACCTTGGCCAGCACCGGGTACAT
>NZ_JBEXTX010000202.1:0-6084 GCF_040614175.1 Amycolatopsis sp. NPDC006131 | reverse complement strand
GCCAGCACCGGGTACATCATCACCAGCAGGCCGAGCGCGATCGGCAGCGAGATGCCGTCGACGGCCACGGCGTTGAGGCCGGTCTCCAGGCCGGGGATCCAGCGCCCGGCGAGCAGCCCGAGGACCATCGCCGCGCCGATCCACACCGGCAGGAAGCGGTCCAGTGTGGACAGCTTGCCGACGACCCCGGCGGGCGCGGTGCCGGTGGTCGTCATGCGGTCACCGCCGCCGGCGTGAGGACTGCGGACAGGCGGGCCAGCGTCTCGGGCTGGACGCGGTAGTAGATCCAGGTGCCCCGCCGCTCGCCGGTGATCAGCCCGGACTCGCGCAGAACCTTGAGGTGGTGCGAGATGGTCGGCCCGGTCAGCTCGAACGCGCCGGTCAGGTCGCACACGCACGCCTCGCCGCCGTCGTGCGAGGCGATCAGCGACAGCAGCCGCAACCGCACCGGATCGCCGACCGCCTTGAACACCCTGGCGAGCTCCGCGGCCTGCGGCTCGGACAGGGGCTCACGCACGAGCGGCGAGCAACAGGCGACGTCCTCCGCGAGCGGCAACTGCTTCGACATGCCTCTATCTAAACAGACTTCTATATTGGGGTGTATCGAGGCAAGGATCACGCCCGGAGGAGACGGCTCACCAGGTACTTCGCGTCGCGGCCGACGCCACGGATGGTCGCGGAGGCGAAGCTGCGCTGCCACTCCAGCCCGACGTAGCCGAGGCCGGGATGGGTGGTGGACAGGCCGCGGCGCTGCCGGGGCGCGCCGGTGCTGTCGAGGGCGCCGAGACCGCGCAGGTAGGGGAACGCGGGGCGGAACCCGGTCGCCAGGATGATCGCGTCGACGTGCTCGCGGGTGCCGTCCGGCCAGGTGACGGTGTCGTCGTCGCAGCTGGTGAACAGGCGGCGCTGATCGGGGTCGCCGGCCTCGATGGCGGAGCGGTGGCCGCCGGTGTCCAGGACCGGCGTGCTGGGCTTGGTGCCCAGCCACGGCCCGATCGGCAGGGCGTCGAACCCGGTGGCCCGGAACCAGAAGTGCACGTCGCGGCCGAGGACCCGCTGGGGCGCGTAGCGGATCGGTCCGCGGGTGGCGAGGGTGACGCGGGCGTGCGGGGCGAGGTCGAGAGCGATCTGCACCGCCGAGTTCGCTGCCCCGACCACCACAACGCGCTGCCCGGCAAACGGTTCGGGCGCACGGTAGTCACCCGAGTGCAGCACAGCGCCGGTGAAGCGGTCCAGGCCGGGTAGCGCCGGCCGGTGCGGGGACCCGAACGCGCCGGTCGCGGCGATCACGATCGGCGCCGTGACCCGCGGGCCGTCGGCGACCCGCACCTCGAACTGCCCATCGTGGGTGACGGTGGTGACGCGGTGGCCGGTGCGGATGTCCGCGTCCAGCTGCTTGGCGTAGGTGCGCAGGTAGTCGACGACCTCGTCCCGGTGCGGGTAGCGGCCGGGGTCGCCGGGGAAGGGCAGGCCGGGCAGGGCGCTGTACCGGGCGGGGGAGAACAGGCGCAGGCTCTCGTAGTAGCGCGGCCAGGAGCCGGCCGGTTCGTCCCCGGCTTCGAGCACGAGCGGGCGCACACCGCGGGCGAGCAGGGCGTGGGCGGCGGCGAGGCCGGCCTGCCCGCCGCCGATGACGACGGCCTCGGGCATCAGGAGTGTCCTTTCCGGACCGGCGACAGCGAGATCAGCTCCGGTCCGGCCGGCGTGCCGCAGCACCCGCCCTGTTCGGGCTCGTCGAACAGCCCCGACCCGCCGCACACCCCGGTCTCGGCGAGCTGCAACTCCACCCGCTCCGCGGCCGCGTGGTCGCCGGCCAGGAAGGCGGCGATCGAGCGGACCTGCTCGTAGCCGGTCATCGCCAGGAACGTCGGCGCCCGGCCGTAGCTCTTCATGCCGGCCAGGAACACGCCCGGCTCCGGGTGCGCCAGCTCCTTCGCCCCGTGCGGGTAGACGGTGCCGCAGGAGTGCACGTTCGGGTCGATCAACGGCGCGAGCGCGACCGGCGCCTGCAGCGTGGCGTCCAGCTCCAGCCGCAGTTCCGACAGCCACGAGAGGTCCGGGCGGAACCCGGTGACCGCCACGACCTCGTCGACCTCGAGCCGTGTTCCCGCCGAGGCGGTCAGGATCAGCCGGCCCGCCGGGTCGCGGTCGACGGACTCGGTGCGGAACCCGGTGAGCACCGTGACCAGGCCGGCCTCCACCGCGGCCTTGGCCCGCAACCCGAGGGCGCCGCGCGCGGGCAGCTGGTCGGCCTCGCCGCCGCCGAAGGTGTCGCCCACCGCGCCACGCCGCAGCAGCCAGCTGATCCGGGTCTCCGGCTCCTCCTGCGCCAGCGCCGCGAACGCCACCAGCGCGGTGAGTGCGGAGTGCCCGCTCCCGGCGATCGCCACGTGCCTGCCGGCGTAGCACGCGCGGACTCGCGGGTCGTCCAGGTCGGGAACGCGGTAGGCGATGCGGTCGGCCGCGGCTCGTTCGCCCGGGGCGGGCAGGCCGTCGCCGCCCAGCGGGTTCGGCGTCGGCCAGGTGCCGGACGCGTCGATCAGGGCCGCCGCGGTGACCAGCTCCTCGTGCCCGTCGCGGTGGCGGACGTGCACGGTCAGCGGCTCGGTGTCGCGGCCGTGGTCGACCACCCGGTCCCGGCCGCGCCGGGCCACGCCGGTCACCTCGGCGCCGAAGCGCACCCGGGCGCCCAGCGCCGCGGCCAGTGGGGCGAGGTACTCGGTGACCCACTCCTGCCCGGTCGGGTAGTGCTCCGGGGCGGGCCGCTGCCAGCCGGTCGCTTCGAGCAGCCGTCCGGCCGGCGGGGCGACCAGCTCGCGCCACGCCGAGAACAACCGCACGTGGTTCCACTCCGACACCGCGGCTCCCGCTGCAGTGCCGCGTTCCAGCACCAGCGGCTCCAGCCCGCGCTCGGCCAGCTCGGCCGCGGCCGCCAGCCCGATCGGCCCGGCACCCACCACAACGACCGGCAACTCGCTCATCCGAACCCCTTCCATCGATCCCTGTCGATTGAGATCGTGACTCTATCGACCGGCGTCGATGGTCGCAAGCATCGATTCCAATCGATACACTCGGTGGCATGACCGTCGTGACGTCACCCGCGGCCCAGGTCCTGCCTGAGGGCGAGGCCGGCACCTATGCCGAGTGGTTCGCGTGCCTGGCCGAGCCCACCCGCGTGCGGCTGCTGCACGCCGTCGCGACCGCGCCCGGCGGCATCACCGTCGGCGCGCTCACCGAGTTGCTCGGCATCAGCCAGTCCACGTGCTCGCACCACGTCCGCAAGCTCGCCGACGTCGGGTTCGTGCGGGTGCGGAAGGAGGGGACTGCCAGCGTCGTCACGATCAACGCGGCGTGCTGCTCCGGCCTGCCGCACGCCGCCGACGCGGTGATGGGCCTGCTCGCGCCACGGCCGTGCTGCCCCGAGGACGTGCCCGCGGACGTCACGGTGCGCGCCCTGGGCGACGACGACTGGCCGTCCGTGCGGCGCATCTACGGCGAAGGCATGGCGACGGGCATCGCGACGTTCGAAACCACGGTCCCCAGCCGCGCGGTCCTCGACGCGAAATGGCTCCCCGGCCACCGGTGGGTCGCCGAGGTCGACGGCACGGTGGTCGGCTGGGCCGCCGCAACCCCGACGTCGGCCCGCGACTGCTACTCCGGAGTGGCCGAGACGTCGATCTACGTCGCCGACGGCCACCGCGGCCGCGGAATAGGCAAAGCACTGATCCGCAAGCAGGTCACGGCCGCCGACGAGGCCGGCCTGTGGACCCTGGAAACCTCCATCTTCCCCGAAAACCGGGCCAGCCTGGCCCTGCACCACGCGGCGGGCTACCGCACCGTCGGAATCCGCGAACGAATCGCCCAGCGGAACGGCGAGTGGCACGACACGGTCCTGCTGGAGCGCCGCAACAACCTCGGCTGAACAGCTGCGGCCATTCGGTCCGATGTGGACCTAGCGTTCTCCTGCGCCCGGGTCGGTCAACGGCGCACCTGGTAGCGCAGGTGCAGTACCCGGTTGCCCTGCAGCACGTCCGGGTCCTCCAGCAGGTGCTGCGCGTCGACCGAGCCGAAGTAGCGCTTGCCGGATCCGAACACCACGGGGACGACGTCCATGCGCACCTCGTCGACCAGGCCCGCGGCGAGCACCTGGCCACCGACGTCCCCCGCGGCGACCTCGACCAGGCGGTCACCGGCGAGCTCCTGCGCCTTGGCCACGGCTGCCTCGATGCCGTCGACGAAGTGGAACGGCGCCTCGGCGTCCCAGCCCTCGGGTGCCGGCCGGTGCGTCACGACGACCACGTGGTCGATCCCGCCCGGGGGCTTGCCGTCCCAGCCGTCGGTGAGGTCGAAGACGTGGCGGCCGGCGATCGTCACCCCGATCCGGTCCCAGTACGCCCGCGTGTAGTCGTAGGAGGTCCGGGACACGTTCAGCGCTCCGCTGTCGTCCAGGGGGACGTCTCCGCTGGTCAACCAGTCGAACAGCGGTCCGGGCTGGTCGTTCTCGTCGGCGATGAAGCCGTCCACCGACACCGAGCTGTACAGGACCACCTTGCCCATGGGGACTCTCCTCTGCTTGGAAGGTGCCCCGAAACTAACCGGTCGCGAGCGGCGGTTCTTGTAAGAAATCAATCGGCCGGCAGCGGCCAGCCGTCCAGCGCGTGGCCGGGGTGTTCGCGCAGGAACCGCCGCCGCACTTCGAGGTACCGGGTCGGCGTGAGCCCGGTGAACTCGCGGAACTCGTGGCCGAAGTGGGCCTGGTCGAAGTAGCCGGCGCCGGCGGCGAGCTCGCCCCAGTCGACCGGTCCGGCGGGGTCGATCGTGAACACGGTGGCCGTGAGGCGGTAGGTGCGGGCCAGCCGCTTCGGTGTGACGCCGACGAGCTGCTTGAACCGGTGTGCCAGATGGGTGCTGCTGACACCGGCTGCCCCGGTCAGGTCGCCGATCGCCACCGCCCCGCTGGTCGCCTCGATGACGCTGCTCGTGTGGCGGACCAGCCCCAGGCCGGCGGTCTCGCGCAGCCGTCGCCTCAGTTCGTCCTCGAGCAGCGACAGCATCTCGTGCGGTCCGTCCGCGGTGGCCAGCCGGTCCCGCAGCTCGGCGGTGGCGGGCCGGCCCCACACCTGCTCCACCGTCACGGGCCGGTCGCACAGCTCGGCCGCGGGCATCGGCAGGAACGGCGCCAGCCCCCACGGCTTGAAGTGCACGCCGACGGAGCGGGTCCGGGGCGGGTAGCCGAAGTCCAGCGCGCGGGTGGGCATGGTGATCACGCAGCCGTCGGCGTACTCGCCCGTCTCGATGTCGGTGCCGGCGCGGATGCGGAACGGCGCCCCGAGGTTGACGATGAGCAGGGCGGACGGCGCGGGCGGCAACGTCAGCCGCGCATACGGCGCCTCGCCCTCCAGGTAGTAGAGGTCGTCGATCAGCCCATCCAGCGGCGCCCGCGGCACCCGGGACACGTACTCCACGCCCTCAGCATCGCCGACGTGCGCCGGGCTGGTCCAGCCGCGTGTCGAGTCTTCACGGAGCGCTCGACCGCTACGCTCCACGGTACGGCGTGGAACCGGTCGTCGTTCTTGAGCTGTTCGGAGGGGATGTGTACGAACTTCACGGCTGGTTCGGCCTGGCGGAGTCGGCCGAGGAGACCGATCTGGGCGGGCTCGTAATCCAAAATCGAAAACGTGGAACGGAGATCGACGACCTGCTGCGGTTCGTCAGCAGGCGTCCGCCCGGCTCGTACGGTCTGTTGTACGAACGCGACGACGAGATGAGAATTCCGCCTGGCCCCAATGCATTCCGGGTGACCGTTCTCGCCCGGGAAACGTGTGTTCCCGTCATCGAAGACTGATGCCCCGCGGTGCACGCCTCGGCCGCCGCGGCGCCGTGCACACCGCCTGACGCAAGGCCGGCGGAGGTCCGATCCAAAGGACCTCCGCCGCCCGCGTCGGCTACAGCGTCGACCGCAGGTGCTCCACCGCCGCCTGGTGGATTTCCGCGCTGCGCGGGATCGCCGCGGTGGCCCAGTAGGTTGCGTGCGCCAGGCCGTCCATCCGCACCGCGCGGGCCTCGGTGCCCGCGGCGCTCAAC
>NZ_JBEXTX010000201.1:0-6374 GCF_040614175.1 Amycolatopsis sp. NPDC006131 | reverse complement strand
ACGTGGATGCGGGCCTGCTCGTTGGCGTTCTTCAGGTCGTGGATCAGCTGCGCCAGGTCCTCGATCGAGTAGATGTCGTGGTGCGGCGGCGGCGAGATGAGGCCGACGCCCGGCGTGGAGTGCCGGGTGCGCGCGATCCACGGGTACACCTTGTTCGGCGGCAGCTGGCCGCCCTCGCCGGGCTTGGCGCCCTGCGCCATCTTGATCTGGATGTCGTCGGCGTTGACCAGGTACTCGCTCGTCACGCCGAACCGACCGCTGGCGACCTGCTTGATCGCGCTGCGCCGCTCGGGGTCGTAGAGCCGCTCCGGGTCCTCGCCGCCCTCACCGGTGTTGGAGCGGCCGCCGATGCGGTTCATCGCGATCGCGAGCGTCTGGTGCGCCTCGGCCGAGATCGAACCGTAGGACATCGCGCCGGTGTTGAACCGCTTGCAGATCGACTCGACCGACTCGACCTCGTCGATCGGCACCGGGGCGCGGCCTTCCTTGCGGAACTTGAACAACCCGCGCAGCGCGCCGCCCTCGCGGGACAGGCGGTGCACCTCTTCGGTGTACTTCCGGTACACCTCGTCGCGGCGCGTCTTGCTGGCGTGCTGCAGCAGGAACACGGTCTCCGGGGTGAACAGGTGCAGCTCGCCCTCGCGGCGGTAGGCGTACTCGCCGCCGCTGTCCAGGCGGCGGTGCACCCGGTCGGTGGGGTTGTCCGGGTACGCCCGCCGGTGCCGGACGGCGACCTCCTCGGCGAGCACGTCGAGACCGACGCCGCCGAGCTTGGACACCGTGCCGGTGAAGTACTCGTCGAGCAGTTCCTGCGACAGCCCGAAGGACTCGAACACCTGCGCCGCGGTGTAGGCGCCGACGGTCGAGATGCCCATCTTGGACATGATCTTCAGGACGCCCTTGACGAGCGCGTTGACGTAGTTGCGCACGGCCTTGCGCGGCTCGATGCCGGTGATCGCGCCCTGCGCGATCATGTCCTCGATCGTCTCGAAGGCCAGGTACGGGTTCACCGCGGCCGCGCCGTAACCGAGCAGCAGCGCGATGTGGTGCACCTCGCGGGCATCACCGGTCTCGACGACGAGCGCGACGCGCAGCCGCTCCTTGGTGCGCACCAGGTGGTGGTGCACCGCGGAAACCAGCAGCAGCGACGGGATCGGCGCCATCTTGTGGTCGGAGTCCCGGTCGGACAGCACGAGCGTGCGCGCGCCCGCCGCGATCGCCTCGGACGCCTCGCGGCGCACCCGCTCGATCGCCTCCGCCAGCGCCTTGCCGCCGCCGTCCACTTCGAACAGTCCGGACAGGACGGTGCAGGCGAAGCCGGGCAGGTCGCCGTCGTCGTTGATGTGGATGAGCTTGGCCAGCTCGTCGTTGTCGATGACCGGGTACGGCAGCTGGATGTGCCGGCACGAGGCCGGGCCAGGGTCGAGCAGGTTGCGCTCGGGACCCATGATCCGGCTCATCGACGTGACCAGCTCCTCGCGGATCGCGTCCAGCGGCGGGTTGGTCACCTGGGCGAAGGCCTGCTTGAAGTAGTCGTAGAGCTGCCGCGAGCGCTTGGACAGCACGGCGGGCGGGGTGTCGGTGCCCATCGAGCCCAGCGGCTCGGCGCCCTTCTCGGCCATCGGCGCGAGCAGGATCTTCAGCTCCTCTTCGGAGTAGCCGAAGGCGAGCTGGCGGCGCAGCACCGAGTCGTGGCTCTGCGTGACGTGGTCGCGGTCCTGCAGGTCGGCCAGCTGCAGCAGGCCGGCGTGCAGCCACTCCTCGTACGGGTGCTGCTTCGCCAGCTCCGACTTGACCTCGTCGTCGGCGACGATGCGGCCTGCCTCGGTGTCCACCAGGAACATGCGGCCCGGCTTGAGGCGGCCCTTCGCGACCACCTGGTCCGGCGGCACGTCCAGGACGCCGGCCTCGCTGGCCAGCACGACGCGGTCGTCGGCGGTGCGCCACCAGCGGCACGGGCGCAGGCCGTTGCGGTCCAGCACCGCGCCGACGAGCGTGCCGTCGGTGAAGGTGACGCACGCGGGGCCGTCCCACGGCTCCATCAGGCTGGCGTGGAACTGGTAGAACGCGCGGCGCTGGGCGTCCATGGTCGCGTGGTTCTCCCACGCCTCCGGGATCATCATCAGCACGGCGTGCGGCAGGCTGCGACCGCCCAGGTGCAGCAGTTCGAGCACCTCGTCGAAGGACGCCGAGTCGGACGCCTCCGGCGAGCAGATCGGGTACAGCCGGGTCAGGTCGCCCGGGATCAGGCCCGATTCGAGCAGCGCCTCGCGGGCCCGCATGCGGTTGCGGTTGCCGCGGATCGTGTTGATCTCACCGTTGTGCGCGACGAACCGGAACGGGTGCGCCAGCGGCCACGACGGGAACGTGTTGGTGGAAAAGCGGCTGTGCACCAGCGCGATCGCGCTGGTGAGCCGCGGGTCGCGCAGGTCGCCGAAGAACGCGGGGAGCTGCTCGGGCGTGAGCATTCCCTTGTAGACCAAGGTGCGCGAGGACAGCGACGGGAAGTACGTGCCGCACTCGGCCACGACGCTCTCGTGCTCGACGCGCTTGCGCAGGCAGAAGGTGAGCCGGTCCAGGTCCAAGCCCGAGGGCCGCACGCCCTCGGCGTCCGGCCTGCCCGCCACGAACAGCATGGCGAAGTGCGGCATCACCGAACGCGCGGTGGGGCCGATGTCCGCCCCGTCGGCGTCGACCGGGACCTCGCGCCAGCCCAGCACCTCGAGGCTCTCCTCGTCGGCGAGGCGTTCGATCAGCGCCACGGCCTTGCCGCGCGCCTCCTCCTCGGCGGGCAGGAACGCGATGCCCGCCGCGTAGCGGTGGTGGCCCTGCGCGTCGGGTTCGGGCAGCTCGAAGCCGGCTTCCTCGCGAAGCAGCTGGTCGGGCAGCTGCACGAGGATCCCGGCGCCGTCGCCGGAAGTCGGTTCGGCGCCCGCGGCGCCCCGGTGGTCCAGGTTGATCAGCGCCGTCAGCCCGTCCGTGACGATGGCGTGCGTGCGCCGGCCCTGAATGTCGGCCACCATCGCCACACCGCAGGAATCCTGCTCCATGGCAGGGTCGTACAGGCCCTGCTTGCCCGGGTTGGCGGAGAAGATCATGCGGGGACCTCCTTCGTCGTCTCAATGCTCAGTTCGGAAAGTTCCCCCGGTACTGCTGCAGGGACGACGATGGCCCTTGGATTAGCGCGACCTTAACACCCAGGAAACATGACGGCACCCTCTCGGAGTGTGGATTTTCTCATCCGATCGGTAACGATCTGGCTGCGAGGAACGACGTCGTTCTTGATGGGCTGGTTCGGTTCTGCTTACCGAGCATACGCGTCGCGCGATCCCATCAAGATTACGCGAGGATCCCGCCCGGCGGCCAGATTCGCCGGTGGTAGCGTTCCTCACGCTGGTCAGCGGCTTGCCGACCAGTGACGCGGCGGCCGCGAAACCGGTGGGAACCCGGTGCTGTGCCGCAACTGTGATGACTCGGGTGCGCTCCGTGCTCACCCGGTCGAGCCAGGTCGCCTGCCGCCGCGCCGACGCCTTTCGCCTCCGGCTCAGGGGTGCGGCGTCCGTTACGCCTGGGTGCGGGACGGGGCCCCGGGACGCCGGCCGGAAACCGAGGTCTTCCCGTGTTCCGTCGTATCGCACCGTTGTTCGCCGTTCTACTCGTACTCACCGGGTGCGCCACCCGGCCGTCCGAGGATTCGACCGCCCCACCCGAAACGCAGGGCGCCTTCCCGGTCACGGTCGCCGCGCCCGGCGCACCGGCGGTGACGCTCGACCGGCAGCCGCAGCGGATCGTGTCGTTGTCGCCCGCCGCCACCGAGACGTTGTTCGCGCTCGGCGCGGGACCGCAGGTGGTCGCCGTCGACTCGGCGTCGAACTTCCCGGAGCAGGCACCGCGGACCCAGTTGTCCGGCCTGAGCCCGGATCCGGAGGCGATCGCCGCCTACCGGCCCGACCTCGTCGTGGTCTACGCCGACACCACCGGCCTCGCCGACGCGCTGGCCAGGACCGGCACCAAGACCCTCGTGATGCCCGACGCGAAGACGCTCGACGACGCCTACGCGCAGTTCGAGGTGCTGGGCAAGGCGACCGGGCACCAGGCCGAGGGCGAAAGCCTGGCCCGGCAGACCCGCGACGACATCGACAAGATCGTCGCGGACACCCCGAAGCGGTCGCTGACCTACTACTGGGAGCTGGACCAGACGTTCTACAGCGTGACCTCGGCGACCTTCGCCGGGCAGGTCCTCACCCGGTTCGGCCTCACCAACATCGCCGACGGGACCGATCCGAACGCCTCCGGCGGCTACCCGCAGCTGTCGGCCGAACGCATCCTGCAGTCCAACCCGGACCTGATCTTCCTCGCGGACAGCAAGTGCTGCGGGCAGAACGCGCAGACCGTCGCCGCCCGCCCGGGCTGGAACACGTTGACCGCTGTGCAACGCGGACAGGTGATCGCCCTCGACGACGACATCGCCTCGCGCTGGAGCCCGCGGATCGTCGAGCTCGTCCGCACGGTCGCCGACGCGATCACCAAGGCCGGTGCCTGACACCCGCACGCGGCTGCGAGCCCCGGTCCTGGTCGCCGGGCTCGTGGTGCTCGTGGCCGTCCTGCTGTTCGCCGTGCTCGTCGGGGCGAGCGACCTCGGCTGGCAGCGGGTGCTCGCCGAGATCTGGGCGCAGGTCACCGGCGGGCAGTCGCCGCTGTCCGCGCGGGAGGCCGCGATCGTGTGGCAGCTGCGGGTGCCGCGGGTCCTGCTCGCCGGGATCGTGGGCGCGGCGCTCGCGGTGTCCGGGGCGACGTTCCAGGGCGTGTTCCGCAACCCGCTCGCCGACCCGTACCTGCTGGGCGCGGCGGCCGGGGCGGGCATGGCGGCCACGCTCGTCGTGGTGTTCGCCCCGGCGGTCAGCGGGTGGGTCGTCGGCCCGTTGCCGCTGGCCGCGTTCGCCGGCGCGCTCGGCGGGGTCGGGCTGAGCTGGCTGGTCGGCCGCTCGGCCGGCGGCAGCACGAGCACGCTGCTGCTGGCCGGGGTCGCGGTGGCGTCGTTCCTCACCGCGATCCAGACGTTCGCGCAGCAGCTGAACACGGAGACGATCCGGCAGGTCTACACGTGGATGCTGGGCGGGCTGAACGTGAGCGGGTGGCGGGAGGTCCTGATCGCGGTGCCGTACGTGGCGGTCGCCGCGGTCGTGCTGTGCCTGTCGGCGCGGCTGCTGGACGTGCTCGCGCTCGGCGACGCGGAGGCGGCATCGCTGGGGCTGCGGCCAGGCCGGATCCGGCTGGTCGTGCTGGCGGCGGCGTCCCTGGCGACCGCGGCGGCGGTGTCGGTGAGCGGGCTGATCGGGTTCGTCGGGATCGTGGTGCCGCACGTGGTGCGGATGCTCGCCGGGGCCAGCTACCGGGTGGTGATCCCGCTGTCGCTGGTCGGCGGCGCGGCGTTCCTGGTGCTGGCCGATCAGCTGGCGCGCACGGTCATGCCGGGCGAGCTGCCGCTGGGCGTGGTCACCGCGTTCACCGGGGCGCCGTTCTTCGCCTGGATCCTGCGCTCGTCGCGGAGGAGGTTCTCGTGACCGCGTTGTCGTTGCGCTCGGTGCGGGCAGGCTACGGCGATTGCCCGGTGGTGCACGGGGTGTCGGTCGAGGTGCCGCCCGGTGGCTGGCTGGCGATCGTCGGCCCGAACGGCGCCGGGAAGTCCACTTTGCTCAAAACGGTGGCGGGACTCCTGCCGCCGCAAGGGGAAGTGCTCATCGACGGCAGGTCGGGGTTGCCGCGCAAGGAACTGGCGCGCGTGGTCGGTTACGCGCCCCAGGACCCGGCCGTGCCAGCGGGCCTGACGGTGACCGACTACGTGCTGCTCGGCCGGACGCCGCACCTGGGCCTGCTCGCACGGGAAAGCCGCGCGGACTTGTCCATTGTGGAGGACGTGCTGGCCCGGCTGGACCTGGGTGCGCTGGCGGGCAGGCGAATGGACATGCTCTCCGGCGGCGAACGCCAGCGGGCGGTCCTGGCGCGGGTGCTGGCGCAGCGGGCGAGCCTGCTGCTGCTCGACGAGCCGACCACGGGCCTGGACATCGGGCACGCGCAGGCGTTGCTGGAGCTGATCGACCGACTGCGGCACGAGGACGGGATCACCGTGGTGTCGACACTGCACGACCTGACGTTCGCCGCGCAGTACGCCGACCAGCTCCTCCTGCTCGACGACGGCCGGGCAGTCGCCGCCGGACCGCCCGCGGAGGTGCTCACGACGGAGACGCTGGCCCGGCATTACGGCGCAGCGGCGGAAGTCCGCGTGGGCGACCATGGCGAACTAGCCGTGCTACCGATCCGCCCGACGAACCGCTCCGGCCGCCCCAGATCCGCCACCAGCAGGTACATGCTCG
>NZ_JBEXTX010000200.1:0-6645 GCF_040614175.1 Amycolatopsis sp. NPDC006131 | reverse complement strand
AGACCACCGGCAGCCGCCGCGCCATCAGCGCCACCGAGACCACCGGCAGCCGCCGCGCCATCAGCGCCACCGAGACCACCGGCAGCCGCCGCGCCGTGGGGGCCTCCGAAACCACCGGCAGCCGCCGGGTGGTGGGTGAGTCCAGTGGCTACCGGCGCGCGGGCGAGGGCACCAGCACCCGCATCCTGGCCGTGGACGGCCGCCCCCAGCTGGGCCGCCGCCGGGCCGGGGCCGGCGAATCCACCGGCTCCCACCGGGTCGCGCCCGGCGAGGCCACCGGCTCGCACCGGGTGCTCGGCGAGGCCAAGCGCGGCATCGCGAAGTGGCCCATCGTCGCCGGGGTGTTCGTCGTGCTCCTCGTGCTCGGGATCCTCGGCTGGGGCTGGGCGGACAGCATCGTCGCCAACCGGGCCGAGGCCCAGGCCAGCGCGTGCGCCGAGGGCGACTCCAACCTCAGCGTCGTCGCCGCCCCGTCGGCGGCCCCCGCGGTGACCGCCGCCGCCGAGCGGTGGAACCAGGCGAAGACCGTCGTGCACGCGCACTGCGTCCACGTCCAGGTCCAGGCCATCGACGACCAGCGCGTCCTGCTGGCCCTCACCGGCCGCGGCAACCTCGACTCCATCGGCGGCCAGCCCGCCGTCTGGATCCCGGAGACCTCGGCGACGATCACCGAGCTGACCACCGCGCGGCCCACCCTGCTGACCTCCCCGGCCGAGCCGCTCGCCGCCAATGCCCCCGCGGACTACCCCTGCGCGGTGCTCACCGCCGAGGACGTCGACGAGGTCCAGCAGCGCGCCTCCCAGCGGTTCCGCAACTACCTCCAGGAACCGGCCCAGCAGGCCGACTTCACCCGCCTCCTCCACCCCGGCGCCTAGTGCAGGACACCGCGGTCACGCGGGCCGCCCGCCGCTGAGCACCTCGCGCGTGGCCGCGTCGGCCGGGTAGAACGACTCGATCACCAGCTCGGCCAGCGTCACGTCCAGTGCGGTGCCGAAGGTGGCCACCACGGACAGCAGGGTCAGCTCGGCGTCGCCGCGGCGCAGCCGCACCGGCACGAACACCGAGCCGGCCGGGGCCTCGTCCACCGGGTCGTCGCACGGGTACCCGCTCACCTCGGCCAGCAGGCCGGCCAGGTCGGCGTCGCCGGTGATCTCCACCTGCCGCCGCAGCCTGCCGAGCAGCTCGGCCCGCCACTGCCCCAGGTTGATCACGTGCGGGGCGAGGCCGCGGGGGTGCAGCGCGATCCGCAGCACGTTCGCGGGCGGTTCCAGCAGCGCGGGGTCGACGAGGTCGGTCAGCAGCGTGATGCCGCTGTTGCTCTCCACCAGGTCCCAGTTGCGGTCCACGACGACGGCCGGGTACGGCTCGTGCCCGGCGAGCAGGTGCCGGACGGCGTCGAGCGCGGCGCCCAGGTCGGGCAGCGGGGTCTCGGGGAAGACCGGCGCGTAGCCGGCGGCCAGCAGCAGCCGGTTGCGGTCCCGCAGCGGCACCTCCAGCCGCTCCCCCAGGCGCAGCACCATCTCCCGGCTCGGCCGGGACCGGCCGTTCTCCAGGAAGCTGAGGTGGCGCGTGGAGATCTCGGCGGACAGGGCGAGGTCGAGCTGGCTGAGCCGGCGGCGCTCCCGCCACTGCCGCAACTGCTCGCCAACGGGGCGCTGCATGGTCGTCACCCGTGCGAAGTTACGGGGCGCGCGCACGGCGCCGCCATTACCTCCCGCGTAATCGACGGACCGCGCGATCCGGGCGATGGTGATCAGGTCACACCGACTCGATCAGGAGGAATCCGATGACCGACTACACCGCTCTCGCCCAGGCCTACATCGACGTCTGGAACGAGACGGACGCGGACAAGCGCCGGGCGCTGGTGGAGGAACTGTTCACCCCGGACGCCACCTACACCGACCCGATCGGCGCGGTGCGCGGCACGGCCGCGATCGGCGAGTTCGTCGGCGCGGCGCAGGCGCAGTTCGCGGGACTGGAGTTCAGCCTCGGCGGCGCCGTGGACGGCCACCACGACCAGGCCCGGTTCACCTGGCACCTGGGCGCGCCGGGCGCCGCGGAGCCGCTCGTGATCGGTTTCGACGTCGTGGTGGTCGAGGACGGCCGGATCGGCCAGGTGCTGGGCTTCCTGGACAAGGTGCCCAGCTGACGCGGATCCGCCGACCGGCCCGGAACCCCCAGTTCCGGGCCCTCCCCACTCTGTCGTGCCCCGTGAGGGCGCCTGAGAGGTTCACCCGAGTGTTGAGCCGGGTTTGCACCTTCGGCGGGGCCGGACGTAGTTGTGCCCGTCGGCCCGCTTTCCAGAGGCGTCTCGTCCGCGCGGTCCAGGGTGCCTGAGAGGTTCCCGGGGAGGCTTTGCTCCTTCGGCGCCGGGCGCGCTGGTGGTGGCCCGGTCTCTCCCGCGCGGCTTCGGCGACCGCGCTCAGTACCCTACTCCCCGGTTCGGGGAGACGATCACCCGGTCCGGCGTGCGTTGCGGCGCTGAGTGAGTTCGTCCGGAACGACCGGTTCGACCTCGCCGCCGTCGGCGCGCTCGGCCGGGAACTCGTGGATCGTGCCGCTGATCTCCTGCATCGGGACCTTCACCGCGATGCCGAACACGCCCTGGCCGCCCTGGAGCAGATCCACGATCTCCTCCGGCGAGGTGCACTCGTAGACGGTGGTGCCGTCCGAGACCAGGGTGACTTTCGCCAGGTCGCGCGCCCCGCGCTTGCGCAGGTGCTCGACGGCGACACGGATGTTCTGCAGCGAGACGCCCGTGTCGAGTAAACGCTTGACGATCTTGAGGGCGAGGATGTCCTTGAACGAGTACAGCCGTTGCGAACCCGAACCGTGCGCCGTGCGAATGCTCGGCGCGACCAGCCCGGTGCGCGCCCAGTAGTCCAGCTGCCGGTAGGTGATGCCGGCGATCTGACAGGCCGCGGGACCCCGGTATCCGACCAGCTCGTCAGGCAGGGACGAGTCCGGGAAGAGCTCACCCTGCTCCCCGGGCACGACCTGAACCGGCCTTTCGTCGACCACGCATGCCTCCCCTCGCCCGGCCGTGCGGCCGGTCGAAACAAGCACCCGGGGCCCTGGAGTAGGACCCGCGGCAGTGGCAAACCGCTCTGGTGCCCCAGTGACCGCGCCGCGGCCGAATCACACCGAAGCGATTTACCGCCATCGACGGTATGCGCGGGCGCGCGCCCGGTCAACGCGACGCGCGGCCACGCCTCGACGCAGTATGGAGAGTTGATCGGTGAAGACGCCCCGGCCACGGTTACCCGGCCGGGTAATTTTCGCCGCGGAGGCGGCGGAGGCCCCCGGAACGCGCCGAAGGGGCCCTCCCGGCCGGTGCTCGAGCCGGGAAGACCCCTTCGGCGCCGCCGGAGGCGGGGCGGTCAGGTGTCCGCGCCGCGGAAGTCCTCCGGCGAGACGGATTCGAGAAATTCGCGGAACTTCTCGACCTCGTCCTCCTGCTCGTCCGGGATGATCAGCCCGGCCTCGTCGAGCACCGCGTCCACCGCGTGGATCGGCACACCGACGCGCAGGGCCAGCGCCACCGAGTCGCTCGGCCGCGCGGACACCCGCACGTTGCCGTCGAAGACCAGTTCGGCGAAGAACGTGCCTTCGCGCAGGTCGGTGATCACGACCTGTTCGAGCTCGCGGCCCAGCGCGCCGATGACCTCCTTGAGGAGGTCGTGGGTCAGCGGGCGCGCGGGGCGCACGCCCTGCTGCTCGAGTGCGATCGCGGTGGCTTCCACGGACCCGATCCAGATGGGGAGGTACCGCTCACCCTGCGCCTCCCGGAGCAACAAGATCGGCTGGTTCGCGGGCAACTCGACCCGCACGCCGACGACGCGCATTTCGCTCATCGGGCTTCGCCTCCCTCTCGTGTGCGCGGGCCGCGGCGCTGGTCCGGGGACCCCGCATCGACATCTCCGACGCTACCCGCCATCCCGGCGCCGTGCTCGTTCGCGGGGACTGGGTGGCAGTCGCGTGGACCGTTCCGGCAAATCCATCACCAACGGTACGGCATCGGCGGCTCGCTGCGGAGTCCCGAAACCATGTCATTACCGTCGCGACCCACGACCAGCGGAGATCCAGAACCGCACCGCCGGGCTCACCCGCCCGTCACGTCCCGGATGCCCGCTTTGACCAGCAGCGTGTGCAACGTCACGGACAGTGCCGCCAGCTGCCGCGCCAGCTCGTCCGCCCGCGCCTTGGCGTCCGGGTCACGCTGCCGCGACACGGGCGCGACGATCTGCTCGAGCAAGCCGACCTCGCGGTCCGCCGACGCGCGGAAGGCACGCAGGTGCCGCGGCTCGATGCCGAACTCCGTCATGGCGCGGACCGTGCGAGCCACCAGCACCGCGTCCGGGTCGTAGAACCCGGCCGCGCCGGGGCGGATCAGGCCGTACTGCTCCAGCTCGGCGAGCAGGGAGCTGTCCACGCCCGCCTCGGCGAGCAGGTCCTCCCTGGTGAGCCGGACGTCGCGGCCCGGCGCGAAGTCGTCGGGCCGGGGCAGCCCGTCCCCCGGGCCCGGCACCGCCGGGATGGGGACCAGCTTGCGCGGCAGCCTGCCGCCGAGGCCCTGGCCGTCGGACAGACCGCGGTCGGCGGCGTCGAGCTGCTCCTTGATGACCTTGAGCGGGAGGTAGTGGTCCCGCTGCGCGGCCAGCACGAACCGCAGCCGCTCGACGTCCGCCGCGGAGAACTGCCGGTATCCGGACGCGGTCCGGCCCGGGCGGACCAGCCCCTCGGACTCGAGGAACCGGATCTTGGAGATGGTGACATCGGGAAAGTCCGGGCGCAGCTGCGCCAGCACCGCCCCGATGCTCAGTCCATCACGCTGTGGCCGCCCGGCAGCCGTCACCGCGCCCCCTGGCCCCCGTGCCCCGGGCCGGTCAGGAAGACCAGGCGGAACTTGCCGATCTGCACCTCGTCACCGCCCGCGAGCACCGCCTGGTCGACCGGCTCGCGGTTCACGTAGGTGCCGTTCAGGCTGCCCACGTCGATGACGACGAACTCCCCGCCCTCGCGGCGGAACTCCGCGTGGCGGCGGGACACCGTGACGTCGTCGAGGAAGATGTCGCTGTCCGGGTGGCGCCCGGCGCTCGTGGTGTCCCGGTCGAGCAGGAAGCGCGAACCGGCGTTCGGGCCCCGCTTGACCACCAGCAACGCCGTGCCTGCCGGCAGCGCGTCGACACCGGCGACCGAAGGCTC
Organism: Amycolatopsis sp. NPDC006131; assembly: GCF_040614175.1. Taxonomy (NCBI): domain Bacteria; kingdom Bacillati; phylum Actinomycetota; class Actinomycetes; order Pseudonocardiales; family Pseudonocardiaceae; genus Amycolatopsis; species Amycolatopsis sp. NPDC006131. The sequence continues at coordinate 1,440 of NZ_JBEXTX010000200.1, read as the reverse complement.
CGGCGTCGGCGCCTCCTGACCCTCCACGTCCGCCAGGAAGTCGGCCCGGAAGACCGAGGTCCGCTCCGGAGACTGCTCCGGGGGAACGCCGGGCCCGTCGTTGGTGCTCACCTGAGCTCTCCTCACCACTGATGTGTCGCTGGCTGAAAACCTGTGGCTGCCAACGTACCGTGCCTGATCGATTCGGCCCCCGCGGCTCCCCCCAAAACGCGGTCCTAGCCTGCGGTCAGCCGGTTGTAGGCGTCGGCGTCGAGCAGCCCCGCCACGGCGTCGGCGTCGCTCACCCGGATCTCGACGAGCCACCCCTCGCCGTAGGGGTCGCTGTTGATCAGCTCCGGCGAGTCGCTCACCGCGTCGTTGACGGCGACGACCTCGCCGTCGACCGGGGCGAACAGCTCGGACACGCTCTTGGTCGACTCGACCTCGCCGAACGGCTCCCCCGCGGTCACCGCCTTGCCGGCCTCGGGCAGGTCGACGAACACCACGTCACCCAGCTGGTCCTGCGCGTACTCGGTGATCCCGACCCGGACCACGTCCCCGTCACGGGTGGCCACCCACTCGTGCTCCTCGGTGTAGCGCAACTCTTCTGGCGCGGACACTCCACGTCCCCTTTCCTGCCCCGGCTCGCGGGTCTTTCGCGATGCTCGCGCGAAGTCTTACATCCGCGCGCCCGCTCTGGCACGCCGGACCGCCCAGAAGGTCTGCAGCAGGTACAACGCGCCGGACCACACGTACAGCACGGTGCCCCACGCGGTGAAGGAGTAGGCGATGGGCCGGGCGATCGCGGCCGCGGTCGAGCCGCCCTGCGTGAGCAGCAGGAACGGGAAGGCGTACATCAGCACGAAGGTCGCGGCCTTGCCGATGTAGGTGACCTCGGGGGGCGCGTAGTCGTTGCGGCGCAGCACCAGCAGGGCCACCCCGACCAGCAGCTCACGCCCGACGAGCACCGCGACGAGCCACCAGGGCACGATGCCGCGAACCAGGAAGGCGATCAGCGTGGCGACGATGTAGAGCCGGTCGGCGGCCGGGTCGAGCAACTGCCCGAGACGGCTCGTCTGGTCCAGCCAGCGCGCGAGCTTGCCGTCCAGCCAGTCGGACAGGCCGCTGAACACCAGCAGCGCCAGGGCCCAGCCGTCGGCCCGCGGGCCGAGCAGGAGCCACAGGAACACCGGGACGCCCGCGAGCCGCAGCAGGGACAGCAGGTTCGGCACCGTCCACGCCTGGCGCAGCAGGCTGGGCTCGGCCGTCTCGGCGCGGGGTTCGATCACGAGGTAACCCTAATCGGTGGGGCTGGGGCGGGTTCACCCTCGGAGTGGCGGTGCCCGGTGGTTGTGGCGACGGCCCGGGCCCGGCGGCTTGGGGCTGGCGGCTCGGGCCCGGCGGCTCGGGCCCGGGGGCTTGGGGCTGGCGGCTCGGGCCCGGCGGCTCGGGCCCGGCGGC
>NZ_JBEXTX010000199.1:0-6750 GCF_040614175.1 Amycolatopsis sp. NPDC006131 | reverse complement strand
AGATTCCTATATTAGTGACTGGAGTTCAGAAGTGTGCTCTTCCCAACCGCGCGTTGTGCGCGAACCCCGTTCACGGACGCGACTTCCGCGTCCGGGTGCCGCCCGCGCGGCGCCGAGCGGCCCTGCGCAGGTCGCAACGGCCGGTCCGGCGGTTATTCGCCCGCTGAGCGCGCCCCGGCGGGGCGGACCTCGCCCACCGCGGGATTGATGCCTGCCCACGAGCGCGCCCGTCGAGCGGGTCGTGCGCGAACCCCGGTCCCGGGCGCGAGTTCCGCGTCCGGGAGCGGCCGAGCGCCGCCCGCGCCGCGGCTTCGCCGCGCGTGTTCCTCACGTGCGGGTGCGAGTTCCGCTCCGCCATGCACGCCGCCCTGCGCGAGTTCCGCTCTGCCGCGCGCCGCGCTGCCCTGCGCCAGTTCCGCGCCGCGCCGGCCGCTGCGCGAGTGCCGCCTCCGGCTCACTCCCGCGCGGCTCGCACCGCGGCGCCCGCCGCGGCCACATCCAGGTCCACCACCACGAAGTCCCCCTCGGCCCGGCCCCGCTCGGACACCCCGAGCCCGATCAGCGCCAGTTCGGCCGCCCGGTCCCGCAGCACCCACTGCTCCGGGCTCTCCGGCTCCACCGGCCCGGTCTCGTCGCGCTGCCAGGCGGCCACGGCGGCCTCGGCGAGCGCACGCGGCAGCCGGACGGTGATCCGGTGCTCCCCGATCGCCGTCCCGATCGCCGCCAGCACCTCGGCGTCCTCGTGGTAGCGCATGCGGCGAGAATAGGCACCCCACCGCGGCCCGCGCCCGTGAATTTCAGGCGTGCGCCGCCACCAGGTTCTCCGGCATCGGGTCGTAGCGCGTGTGCCTGCGGGTGAACGTCGCCGTCCCGGAGCTCAGCGACCGCAGCTCTGTGGTGTACCGCAGCAGCTCGGTCGCGGGCACCTCGGCGCGCACGATGCTCCGCCCGCCGCTCACCGACTCCGTCCCCAGCACCCGGCCGCGCCGCGCGGACAGGTCGCCGAGCACCGCGCCCAGGTACTCGTCCGGCACCCGGACGTCGACCTCGTCCAGCGGTTCGAGCAGCACCACGCGCCCGTTCGCGGCGGCCTCCTTCAGCGCCAGCGCGCCCGCGGTCTGGAACGCCGCGTCCGAGGAGTCCACGCTGTGCGCCTTGCCGTCGACGAGCGTCACCCGCACGTCGACCACCGGGTAGCCGGCCACCAGCCCGCGCTGCAGCTGCGCCCGCACCCCCTTCTCCACGCTCGGGATGAACTGGTGCGGCACGGCCCCGCCGACGATCCGGTCCACGAACTCGAACCCGGCGCCCCGCGGCAGCGGTTCGACCTCGATGTCGCACACCGCGTACTGGCCGTGCCCGCCGGACTGCTTCACGTGCCGCCCGTGCCCCTTCGCCGGCCCGGCGAACGTCTCGCGCAGGCTCGTCTTCACCGGCTCGGTGTCCACTTCGGCCCCGCCGGCCCGCAGCCGGGACAGCACGACGTCCGCGTGCGCCTCGCCCATGCACCACAGGACCAGTTGCGCCGTCTCGGCGTTGCGCTCCAGCCGCAGCGTCGGGTCGCCGGCCACCAGGCGGGACAGGTTGCGCGCCAAGGCGTCCTCGTCGCTGCGGTTGCGCGCCACGACGGCCACCGGCAGCAGCGGCTCGGGCATCGGCCACGGGCGCATCAGCAGCGGGTGGTCGGGGGAGGAGACGGTGTCGCCGGTCTCGGCCGACCCGACCTTCGTCAGCGCGCACAGGTCCCCGGCGACGCAGTAGGGCACCTCGCGCAGGTTCGCGCCCAGCGGGGAGTACAGGTGCGCCACCCGCTCGTCGGTGTCGTGGTCCTCGTGACCGCGTTCGGCCATGCCGTGCCCGGACACGTGCACCGGCCGCTCGGGCCGCAGCGTCCCGGAGAACACCCGGACGAGCGACACCCGCCCGACGTAGGAGTCGACGGCGGTGCGCACCACCTCGGCGGCCAGCGGCCCGTCCGGGTCGGTGCTCAGCTCGGGGTGCGGGGCGCCCTCGGGCGTGGTGACCGGCGGCAGCTTGTGCTCCAGCGGCGACGGGAACGCGCGGACGATGCCATCGAGCACCTCGGCCAGCCCCACGCCGGTGGCCGCGCACACCGGGATCACCGGGTGGAAGGACCCGCGCGCCACCGCCGTCTCCAGGTCCGCGATCAGCGTGTCCTCGCTGATCTCCTCGCCCGCGAGGTAGCGGTCCATCAGGGTCTCGTCCTCGCTCTCGGCGATGATGCCCTCGATGAGCTCGTTGCGCGCCTCGGTCAGCCGCTCGAGGTCCGCCGGCGACGGTTCGCCCAGGCGCGGCGGGAAGCCGTCCGAGTAGTCGTACAGCCGCCGTGTGATCAGCCCGACCAGACCCGGCTCCGGGCCGCTCGCCGGCAGGTACAGCGGCAGCACGCCGGCGCCGAACGCGTCCTGGCACGCGGCGATCTCGCCCTCGGGGTCGGCGCGGTGGTGGTCCAGCCGGGAGACGATCACGGCGCGCGGCATGCCCACCGCGGCGCACTCCTCCCAGATGGCCACCGTCGCCGGGTCGACGCCCTCGGCCGAGCACACCACGAACAACGCGGCGTCGGCGGCGCGCAGCCCGGCCCGCAGCTCGCCCACGAAGTCGGCGTAACCGGGGGTGTCGATCAGGTTGATCTTGTGCCCGTCGTGCATCACCGGCGCGACGGAGAGCCCGACCGAGCGCTGCTGGCGCACGGCCGCCGGGTCGTGGTCGCAGACCGTGGTGCCCTCCACAACGGAACCGGCCCTGGTCACGGTGCCGGACACCGCGAGCAGGGCCTCGGTGAGGGTGGTCTTGCCGGAGCCGGACGGCCCGACCAGGACCACGTTGCGGACCTTGACCGGGTCGTCCACAGCGACCGCGGCTCCGGCATCGACGGTGCGGGCTTGTTTGTCGGCCATGACGGGCTCCCCGGGGGACGACGCTGTCGAAAGGTGTGTCCTCGATCACACACCCGGCGAGCATGGTCCGGCAACCCCGCGCGGGCAGGTTGCGCCTGCGGAGCGAAAGTGGACTGCTGAGATCGCGGCGAACTGGCCTGGGGGAGCGGTCCACCGAAACCTAGACTGGACCCCGAACCCCCTCTGTGTTTCGTGAAAGGCGTTCTGTCGTGTCCGAAGTTCAGTCCAGCAGTTCCGCCACGCCCGAACGGGGCACCGCCCGCGTCAAGCGGGGCATGGCCGAGATGCTCAAGGGCGGCGTGATCATGGACGTCGTCACCCCCGAGCAGGCCAAGATCGCCGAGGACGCCGGCGCGGTGGCCGTCATGGCGCTCGAGCGCGTGCCCGCCGACATCCGCGCGCAGGGCGGGGTGGCGCGGATGAGCGACCCGGACCTCATCGAGGGCATCATCGACACCGTCTCCATCCCGGTCATGGCCAAGGCGCGGATCGGCCACTTCGTCGAGGCGCAGGTGCTGCAGTCGCTCGGTGTCGACTACATCGACGAGTCCGAGGTGCTCACCCCCGCCGATTACGCCAACCACATCGACAAGTGGGCCTTCACCGTGCCGTTCGTGTGCGGGGCGACGAACCTGGGCGAGGCGCTGCGCCGCATCAACGAGGGCGCGGCGATGATCCGCTCCAAGGGCGAGGCGGGTACCGGCGACGTCTCCAACGCGACCACCCACATGCGCAAGATCCGCGCCGAGATCCGGCGGCTCACGTCGCTGCCGGAGGACGAGCTGTACGTCGCCGCCAAGGAGCTGCAGGCGCCCTACGAGCTGGTGCGCGAGGTGGCGGAGAAGGGCAAGCTGCCGGTCGTGCTGTTCACCGCGGGCGGCATCGCGACCCCGGCCGACGCGGCGATGATGATGCAGCTCGGCGCCGAGGGCGTGTTCGTCGGCTCCGGCATCTTCAAGTCCGGCGACCCCGCGAAGCGCGCCGAGGCGATCGTCAAGGCCACCACGTTCCACGACGACCCGGACGTGATCGCGAAGGTGTCCCGGGGCCTCGGCGAGGCGATGGTCGGCATCAACGTGGACGACGTGCCGGAGCCGCACCGGCTCGCCGAGCGCGGCTGGTAGTCCTCCGCCCGGGGGCCGGTCGCGGGCGCGGCCGGCCCCCGCCGCGTGGTCCCGCAGTGGTTTTCGACGTGTTCCAGGAGGTCAGGTGTCCGCGGTACCGGTGATCGGCGTTCTCGCGCTGCAGGGGGACGTGCGGGAGCACGCCGCCATGGTCGAGAGCGCGGGCGGGCGCGCCGTCGCCGTGCGGCGCGAGTCCGAGCTGGCCGCCGTCGACGGGCTCGTCCTGCCCGGCGGCGAGTCCACCACCATGTCGCGCCTGCTCGAAACCTTCGAGCTGCTCGGCCCGCTCCGCGAGCGGCTCGCGGCGGGGCTGCCCGCCTTCGGCTCGTGCGCGGGCATGATCCTGCTCGCGAAGCAGGCCCTGGACGGCCGCCCCGACCAGCACCAGCTCGGCGCGCTGGACGTGATCGTCCGGCGCAACGCCTTCGGCCGCCAGGTGGACTCCTTCGAGGAGGACCTGGCCTTCGCGGCGCTGCCCGGCGGTCCCCTGCACGCGGTCTTCATCCGCGCCCCGTGGGTGGAAAAAGCAGGCGACGGGGTCGAGGTGCTGGCCACGGTGCCCGGCGCCGAGGGCAGCGGCGCTAGGATCGTCGCGGTCCGGCAGGGGCCGGTGCTCGCCACGGCCTTCCACCCGGAGCTGACCGGTGACGATCGGGTCCATCGCCTGTTCGTGGAGATGGTGCGGGACGCGGCGACGACGAGCGAGACGGAGGAGAGATGAGCGGCCACTCCAAGTGGGCCACCACGAAGCACAAGAAGGCCGCCCTCGACGCCAAGCGTGGCAAGCTGTTCGCGAGACTCATCAAGAACATCGAGGTCGCCGCGCGGACCGGCGGGGGCGATCCCGAGGGCAACCCGACCCTCTACGACGCCATCCAGAAGGCGAAGAAGAACTCGGTCCCGCAGGACAACATCGAGCGCGCGCGCAAGCGCGGCGCCGGTGAGGAAGCGGGCGGCGCGGACTGGCAGACGATCAACTACGAGGGCTACGGCCCCAACGGCGTCGCCGTGCTGATCGAGTGCCTGACCGACAACCGCAACCGCGCGGCGGGCGAGGTGCGCACCGCGCTGACCCGCAACGGCGGTTCGCTCGCCGACCCGGGCTCGGTGTCGTACCTGTTCAACCGCAAGGGCGTGGTGATCATGCCCAAGAACGACCTGTCCGAGGACGACGTCCTGATGGCCGTCCTCGACGCGGGCGCGGAGGAGGTCAACGACCTCGGCGACAACTTCGAGATCGTCTCCGAGGCCACCGACCTGATCAACGTCCGCAAGGCGCTGCAGGACGCCGGTTACGACTACGAGTCGGCCGACCCGACGTTCCTGCCGTCGGTCAGCGTCCCGCTGGACGCCGAGGGCGCCAAGAAGGTCTTCCGGCTGATCGACGCGCTGGAGGACTGCGACGACGTCCAGAACGTGTACGCCAACTTCGATGTGAGCGACGAGGTGCTCGAAGAGGTCGGCGCGTAACGACCCGCGTTCTCCCAAGGGCCCTCCGGCGCGCAGCCGGAGGGCCCTTGGTGTGCAACGGGAATTTTCCACCACCGGGGGCTGTGCCGCCGCCACCCGCGTACGGCAGAATGCCGCCCGTGACCGAGACCCTCGCGCCCGAAGAATCCGAGCTCCTCGAGTGGATCGTCAACCAGGCCGAGACCCGTGGCAACGCGGTGATCTCCGTGGCGGCCGACGATTCCGGCGCGGGGTACGCGTTCACGGCGTGCGTGTGGGCGCTGCACGAGGTCCCCGAGGCCGTCGTCGTCGGGCTGCCCGAGCAGATGGCGCCGGTCCTGCTCGACGCCTACGTGGACCGCGCCGCCAACGGCGAGGAGTTCGTGCCGGGCAAGGTCTACGAGGACTTCTTCGAGGGCGTGCCGGTCACCTTCGAGCGCGTCGCCAAGGGGCACTACCTCGAGTACCTCGGCAGCGCGTTCCTCGTCTACCCGGACGGCGACTTCCCCGCGCTGCAGATCATCGTCGCCACGCCGGACGGGCACTGGCCGTGGAGCGCGGACGCGCCGGAGGGGTTCGCCGACTGGCAGCCGGTGCTGACCGAGAGCGGCGCGCCGGAGAGCTGGACCCCCGGCGTTGACGGTCCATAAAGGACGATCATCGGCCCCGGCGCGTCCTGCCGGGCCGGGGTGGCCCGGCGCGGTAGCCTCACCTCGAACGCGTGTTCGGCGGCAGGAGGGTGATCGGTGCGAGTGCTCGGCGTGGACCCCGGGCTGACCCGGTGCGGGCTCGGCGTGGTGGACGGGGGGACCGGCCGCACCGTCAGCTGCGTCGCGGTGGACGTCGTCCGCACCCCGGTCGACGACACGCTGGAACGGCGCCTGCTCGCGGTCTCCGACGCCGTCGAGCACTGGCTGGACATCTACCGCCCGGAGGCGGTTGCCGTGGAGCGCGTCTTCAGCCAGCACAACGTGCGCACCGCGATGGGCACCGCGCAGGCCGGGGGAGTGGTGGCGCTGGCCGCCGCCCGCCGCGGGCTGCCGGTCGTGTTCCACACGCCGAGCGAGGTCAAGGCCGCTGTCACCGGCAGCGGCCGCGCGGACAAGGCGCAGGTCACCGGCATGGTCACCCGGCTGCTCGGGCTCGCGCAGGCGCCGCGCCCCGCCGACGCGGCCGACGCGCTCGCGCTGGCCATCTGCCACCTGTGGCGCCAGCCGATGCGCGACCGGCTCGCCGAAGCCGAGGCGCGCGCGGCC
>NZ_JBEXTX010000198.1:0-8081 GCF_040614175.1 Amycolatopsis sp. NPDC006131 | reverse complement strand
GGCGCGCCCACCGCACGATCATCATCCACCCCGGTCCTCCGGGCGACCGGGGCCCGTCGTCGCTGGACTGGGCGATCATGGACGGTGAGCGCCAGTGGGGCGTCACCGCCCTGCAGGCGACCGGGGACCTGGACGCCGGCCCGGTCTGGGCGTCGCGGACCTTCGCGATGCCCGCCGAGCCGCCGCGCAAGAGCACCCTCTACAACGGCGAGGTCGCCGACGCCGCGGTGGACCTGATCGCCGAGGTGGTGACCAAGGCCGGCGACCCGAGGTTCGCGCCGCGGGACCAGGACCGGGCCGGCGTCGTCGGGCGGTCCCGGCCGCCCGTGCGTCAACCGGACCGCTGCTTCTCCTGGGACGACGAGACCGGGCACATCCTGCGCCGCATCCGTGCCGCGGACGGCCGCCCCGGCGTGCACACGACGCTGGCCGGTGTGCCGGTCGCGGTGTTCGACGCCCATCCCGGCACGGTCACGCCCGGCGAGCCGGGGACGATCGCGGCGCGGCGCCACGGGGCGGTGCTCGTCCGCACCGGCGATGGCGCCGTGTGGGTCGGGCACGCCCGGCGCCTGTCCCCCGGCCCGTCGGTGAAGCTGCCCGCCACGCAGGTCCTCGGGCGCGCTCTCGCGGGTGTGCCCGAGGTGCTGGAGCCGTTGGAGACCGACCAGCCGTCAGGCCCGCGGGAAATCGCCTACCGGCGGCAGGACGACGTCGGCCTGCTGCGGTTCGACTTCTACAACGGCGCGATGTCCACCGCGCAGTGCCGCCGCCTCACCGCGGCCCTCCGGTACGCGGCCGCCCAGGACACCCGGGTCCTGGTGCTGGCGGGCGGCGAGGTCTTCGCCAACGGCATCCACCTCGGGGCGATCGAGGCGCACCCGAACCCGGCGGCGGAAGCGTGGCGCAACATCACCGCGATCAACGACCTGTGCCGGGAGATCATCACCTGCACCGGGCAGGTCGTGGTGTCCGCGCTCGCCGGTGGCGCCGGCGCGGGTGGCGTGATGCTCGCGCTCGGCGCCGACGTCGTCCTCGCCCGGGACGGGATCGTGCTCAACCCGCACTACGAGACCATGGGCCTCTACGGCTCGGAGTACTGGACGTACGTGCTGCCCCGCCGGGTCGGCGAGGCGCAGTCGCGGCTGCTGACCAGCCGGTGCGAGCCGGTCAGCGCGGGCGAGGCCTCGGCACTCGGCGTGGTCGACGAGGTCCTGCCGAACGACCGGCAACGCTTCCCCGGCGCGGTGCTGGAGCGGGCCGCCGAACTGGCCGCCGGGTCGGATGCGCTCCTGCAGCGCAAACGCGCCGACCGGGAGGCCGACGAGCAGCGCCGGCCACTGGAGACCTACCGGGTGCGGGAACTCGCGGAGATGAGCCACGACATCTTCGAGGACCGGCACGGTTTCGCCGCCGCCAGGCGCGCCTTCCTCCACCCGGCGGCCCCCGCCCCGGCGGCCCGCCGCCCGGCGCTGCTCACCGGCGGCTGAGCAGGCAGGCGGATCGTCACCCGGCGGAGGTGGTCCAGAACGTCGGTGCGCTGGTCACATCCGCAGCGTCGCTGTAGTCAACACGTCCACGCCGCGAAGCGGGCCGGCAGCGTGGACGACGGCCAGACCGGTGCGGGCGGCGAACTCGCGGGCTTCCCGGGGACCGGCGAGCAGGACGGGATCACTGGAGCTGACGAGCGCGCAGCTCGCGACGACAGGGCGCAGTCCGGCTCGCGAGGCCAGCGCGAGGGCCGCGGGGAGCGTGCCACCCGTCGCGTCCGCCGCCGCCCGCACGGGGATGACGTGCCCCGGGCGGGTGAAGTCGCGGGGCGTGCTCGCAGGCGCGGCCAGCAGGCTGATCGTGCGGGCCCGGTCGGCCGCGGAGATACCCGTCGTCGTCCCGTGAGCGGCGTCCACGGCGACGCAGTCGCGTTCCGGGGCGCCCCGGCTGCCGGGCGGGTACATCACGGGCAGGTCGAGCCGGTCGGCGTCGTCGTCGCTCAGCGCCACGCGGAGGAAACCCGCGCCGTGACGAACGAGGAAGGCCACGGCGTGCGCGGTGGCCCGCTCGGCAGCGAGCACCAGCTCGGCGCGCGGACCGGGACCGCCGGCGGTGACCACCACGATCGGGCGGCCGAGCGCCAGCGCGCGCACGGCGGCGAGGCCGGTGCTCATCGGGCCTCCAGCGCGCGCACCGCGCTCAGGTGGAAGATCAACGGGCCGAACCTGTCGTCGGTGCGCGCGCCCAGCACCTCGAACAGGACGATGTCGTGATCCCCAGCGGGCACGATCCGGTGGACCCGGCAGTCCAGCCACAACGGAGCGCCCGCCAGGAACACCGCTCCCTCGGGCGACGCCTCCCAGGTCGCGTCGGCGAAACGGTCGACACCGCGGGCGGCGAGGGCTGCACTGAGCTCGGCGTGCTCGCCACCGAGCACGCTGATGCCGACCCGTCCGGCGGCGGCCAGCCGCGGCCACGTGGTGGAGCCGTGTCCGACGCAGACCGACACCAGTGCGGGTTCCAGCGACACCGAGGTGAACGAGCTGGCGGCCATGCCCACGGGCCCCTCGGGCCCGAGGGCGCACAATGCGGTGACCCCGCTCGGGAACCGGGCGAACGCGTTTCGCAGCGCGCGCCTGCGCTCAGCCTGATCCACGGACAACGGGGGAAGGAAGAGTGTTCTCACGTCAACTCCTCGAGCCGGATCACAGCATGCTCTCCGCACCACCCGGCCCTGTCTGTGACCCACGTCCGGGCACCGGACCCGCGGTTGACGGACGCAAGTCACAGACACGATCGTCCTTCCTGGAAAGGATCGTCCAGGTCGCGGACCGAAACCCGGCAGGAGGGCATCGACGTGGATGCAACGACACAGGAGAAGCCATGAACACGGGCCGTTCCGTGGAAACCGATGACGGTGTCCGGCTGCACGTGACCGACACCGGCAACGGCGTTCCGGTGCTCTTCCTCCACGAGTACGCCGGCGACCACCGGAGCTGGTCGCGGCAGATGGCCGGTCTCCAGGACGACCACCGGTGCATCACCTACGCGGCGCGCGGCTACCCGCCCTCCGACGTTCCGGCAAGCCCGTCGGCCTACTCGTGGCAGCGGGCCGTCGACGACGCGCTGACGGTGCTCGACGCGCTGGAGGTCGACGCCGCCCACGTGGTCGGACTGTCGATGGGCGGCTACACCGCCGTCCAGCTCGGGCTGCGCCACCCCGGCCGGGTGCGCTCGGTCATGGCGGTCAGCGTCGGGTCCGGTTCCGACCCGGCCACCCGGGTGGGCTACCTGGCGGAGACCAGGATCGTCGCGGAGCAGCTCCGGTCGCGGGGAGCCGGGTTCGTCGGACGCAAGTTCGCCGAAGGCCCCAGCCGGGTGCAGCTCAAGCACCACAACGAGCCCGCGTGGCACGAGTTCGTCGAACAGTTCGCGGAACACTCCGCGGAGGGGCTGGCGCTCACCGTCCTCGAGATCCAGGGCCGCCGGCCATCCCTGCACGACCTGGCCGGCGAGTTCCGGAGTTTCCCGGTCCCCCTCCTGGTCGTCAACGGTGACGAGGACGAGGCGTGCTTGTCCACGGGCTTGATGCTGAAGCGGACCGCGCCCGCGTGCGGCATGCTGGTGCTGCCCAACAGCGGGCACGTCCCCAACCTGGAGAACCCGCAGCGGTTCAACGACATCGCCCGCGGCTTCTTCCAGTCGGTCGAATCGGGCAGCTGGCCGGAACGGGACCCGCGCTCGCGCTTCACCTCCCAGTTCGGACTCGACCAGCTCGACTCCGGGGAACCGGCGGCGGTGGAATGAACCGCGCACAGATCCCGGCCGCGGCGCTCCAGGCGTGGTCGAAGAGCTTCCTGTCCGGACAGGATCCGGAGATCCGCGACGCGCTCCTCGCGGACAGCCGGGTGGTGACCTACTCCGCGGGCACCGTCATCTGCCGCGGGAACTCCGACTACCGGGTGACGCTCGTCCACAAGGGACGGATTCGCGCGAAGGTGACGTCCTGGGACGGGCGGGAGGTCACCACGCGGTACGCGACGGCCGGGCACTTCACCGCCCTGCCCGCGATGTTGACCGACGGTGCACCGTCGTCGCTGGAAGCGGTGACGATGTGCGAGGTCTCGGTGCTGAACCCGAACACCTTCCGCCGCCTCATGCGGACCCGGGCGGAACTCGCCTACCAGGTCGCCGTGTACCTGGCGGAGTCCACCTACGAAACCGTGGCCTACCTCGAGGACAACCTGTTCAACTCCGTCCAGCAGCGGCTGAGCCGGCACCTGCTCGAGATGGCCACCCCCACCGTGAACGGGCTGTTGGTGCAGACGGACCAGACCGATCTCGCGCACACCATCGGGTCGGTGCGCGAGGTCGTCGCCCGCGCGCTCAAGAAGCTGGACGACATCGGGGCGATCCGCCGTTACCGGCGGCAGATCTGGATCGAGGACCCGGCGCTGCTGAGGTCGTTCGCGTCGACGGACCTGCGGGGCCGTCGCCTGCCCGAAGCGAGGGACAGTTGAGCCAGTACCGGATGGACGAGGAGCTGGTGCCGTCGATCGCCGCCCTGCCCACGGTCGACCGAACCGACGTCGCGGAAGCCCGCCGGATCGCGTCGAGCCGGTACACCAGGTCCGGCCCGGTCGAGGGTGTGAGTGTTCACGATTACTCGTGCGCCGCCGCGGACGGGCACGTCATCGCACTCCGCGTGTACCGGCCGTCCCGCCGGACGAACAGCGGTGCGATCTACCACGTCCACGGCGGCGGATTCATCCTGGGCGATCTGGACATGAGCCACCTCCGCAACGCCGAGATCGCGCGGGAAACCGGCGCGGTCGTCGTCGCCGTGGACTACCGGCTGGCTCCGGAGTGGCCCTTCCCGACACCGTTGGACGATGTCTACAGCGGACTTCTCTGGTTGTGCGAACACGCCGGAGAGCTCGGGATCGACCCCTCCCTGATCGTCCTGCACGGGGTGAGCGCGGGCGGCGCGCTCGCGGCCGCGGCCGCCCTGCTGGCCCGCGACCGGAACGGGCCCCCGGTCCGCTTCCAGTTCCTCAAATCGCCGGCGCTGGACGACCGGCTCCGGACGGCGAGCAGCAGGCGGTTCACCGACACGCCCGCGCTCACCCGCCGGGACGCCGAGATCAGCTGGTCCGCCTACCTCGGCCGGGCAGCCGGCGCGGTGTCGCCCTACGCCGCGCCCGCCCGCGCCACCGACCTGACGAACCTGCCCCCGGCATACGTCTCCGTCGCCGAGTTCGATCCGCTGCGCGACGAAGGAATCGACTTCGCGCGATCACTGCTGGCGGCCGGGGTGCCCGTCGAACTGCACCTGTTCCCCGGCACCTACCACGGCTCCGGCTCGGTACGGGAAGCGGCGGTGAGCCGGCGGGAGCTGTCCGAGGAGGTAGCGGTGCTGCGCAAGGTCCTGGAGCGGCCGGGACAACCGGCCACACCGCGAGACGACGAGGGGAACCGGGCACATGTCTGAGGCGAGCGTGACGACGGAGCAGCACTTCCTCAGCGGCGTGCGGGTCCTGGACATCACCGGCGCACTGGCCGGGCCGTACTGCACCACCATCTTGTCCGACCTCGGCGCCGAGGTCATCAAGGTCGAACCCGTCGACGGGGACTCGCTCCGGCGGCGTCTGGTCGGGCCGGAACAGCGCCCGCTGCCGTTCGACCTGATCCACCGCAACAAGCGGAGCTTCGCGGTCGACATCAAGACCGAGCGCGGGCAGAACCTGGTCAGGGCTCTGGCTCGCCGGTCGGACGTGCTGGTGGAGAACTTCCGGGTCGGCGCGCTCGCGCGGCAGGGACTGTCCTACGAGGACCTGAAGGACGACTGCCCGGACCTCGTGTACTGCTCGATCTCCGGCTTCGGCCAGTACGGGCCGATGCGGAGCGCGAAAGGCATCGACCTGGTCGCCCAGGCCTACGGCGGGCTGCTCAGCGTGACCGGAAGCACGAGCGGGGAGCTGGCGAAGGCGGGCTACCCCATCGGGGACCTGGGCACCGGGATGTGGGGCGCCATCGGCGTGCTGGCGGCGCTGCACCGCGTCCGGGCGGGGCTCGGCGGCTCCCACATCGACGTGTCCCTCGCGGACACGATCGCCGGATGGTCGTTGTGGGAGGTCGCCGATTACGCCGGGACGGGCGAGCCGCCGGGTCCGCTGGGCACCGCGCACCGGCTCACCGCGCCGTACGAGGCGTTCACCTGCGGCGACGACGCGGTGCTCGTGATCGGCGTGACCGAGCGCTCGTGGCGGGACTTCTGCGCGGTGCTCGACCTCGACCTCTCCGGCGACGAGCGCTTCCGCGGCGAGTACAGCCGCTTCGTCCACCGCGAGCGGCTCGCCGGGCTGCTCCAGGCCCGGTTCCGGACGGCGCCGAGGGATCACTGGATCGAGCGGCTCCGTGAAGCGGGCGTGCCGTGCGGGCCCGTCCACACCGTCCCCGAGATGCTGGACGACGCCCAGTACGCGGCCCGCGAGATGTTCCCGGGCGACGTCGAGCGGTTCGGGCACCGCCGCGTGGTGAACACGCCGCTCATCGCCGACGGCGCGCCCCGCGCGCGGCGGAAGGCACCCGGGATCGGGCAGGACACGGTCGACCTGCTGACCGAGCTGGGAATCGATGACCACCAGGTCCGGGCCCTGGTGCGAAACGGCGTGGTCGCCGCGGCTCCGGCCCCGGACGCGAAGGCCGGCTGAGAATGAGCGGTTCGATGCAACTGGACATCGCAGACCGGGTCGCCCGGCTCACGATCAGCAGGCCCGAGAAGCGGAACGCGATGTCCGGCGACATGTGGCAGGAACTGGTCGGGCATGTCAGGAGGATCGACGAGACACCGGGAATCGCGGCCGTCGTGCTGCGGGGCTCCGGCGGGAGTTTCTCCGCGGGCGGGGACCTCGCGGAGTTGAGTTCGTCCGATCCGGACCACGTCGCCGCCTACCGGCACCTGGCCGAGACCGCTGTCCTGGCGCTGACGGAGCTCGCACCGCCCAAGATCGCGGAGATCGACGGGACGTGTTTCGGCGCGGGTTGCAGCCTCGCGCTCGCCTGCGACGTCCGGATCTGTTCGCCGGCGGCAAACTTCCGGATACCGGCGCTCGGTCACGGCCTGACCTACGAGCCGGTTTTCGTGCGCCGGCTGGTGCAGGCGGTGGGCACCGGCCCGGCGGGGCTGCTGCTGTACGGCGGGGAACGCTGGAACGCTGAGCAGGCCGCCGCTCATGGCCTGGTCGACAAGTGCGCGCAGGACGCGGCGGCCGCGGCCGGGGAGATCCTCGCCTGGCTGCGCGGCGCGGACGTCGAAGACATCGTCTCGACGGCGATGTCCATCAGGACCGCCACGCGGTCCCGGTAGGAAAGGTCACCATGGATCTGCAGTTGAAGGGTGCCCGGGCGGTCGTCACGGGAGGATCCCGTGGGCTCGGGCTGGCCATCGCGCGCGGGCTCCTCGCCGAGGGCGCCCGGGTGGCGCTCGTCGCCAGGGACGCGCGGCGGCTCGGCGCCGCCGCGGACGGCCTCCGCTCCGGCGCCACGGCAGCGGAGGTCCTCGCCGTCCCGGCGGACACCACCGACGACTCCTCGGTCCGGGCCATGGCCGAGCAGGTCGTGACCGCCTGGGGCGGTGTCGACGTGCTGGTGAACGCCGCCGCCCAGCCGTCCTTCGCCTCCGCTCCCCCACCGCTGGCCGATCTCACCGACGGCGAGGTGCTGGCGGACTTCGACACCAAGGTCCTCGGTTACCTCCGGTGCGCCCGCGCCCTCGCGCCGCACATGATCCGGCAGGGGCAGGGACGGATCGTGAACATCTCCGGTCTCAACGCCCGCCGCACCGGCTCCGTCTCCGGGACGATCCGCAACGTGGCGGTCGCCGCCCTCACCGCGAACCTCGCCGACGAACTCGGCCCGCACGGTGTCGGGGTCACGGTCGTGCACCCGGGTCTGGTGGAGACCGAACGCACCCCACGGCTCGTCGCGGACCGGGCGGCGGCCGGCGGGCTCACCGAGGAGCAGGTCCGCGCCCAGCTGAACCCGCGCAGCGGGCACGTCCCGCCGGTGGCGCGGTTCCTGCTCGAGCTGGG
>NZ_JBEXTX010000197.1:0-8251 GCF_040614175.1 Amycolatopsis sp. NPDC006131 | reverse complement strand
GCGGGCGAAACACCCGCGGAAGCGCGACAGCCGGCACTACAAGCTACTCGGTGCGACCACCCTAGTGGCCGCGGGTGAGCGGTTACTCGCCGCCCTTTTGCACGTAGGCGCGCACGAAGTCCTCGGCGTTCTCCTCGAGCACGTCGTCGATCTCGTCCAGGATCGTGTCGACGTCCTCACCCAGCTTCTCGCGGCGTTCCTGGCCGGCCGGGGCACCACCCTCGACCTCGTCGTCGGAGCCGCCGCCACCGTGCTTCTCGATCTTCTCCTGAGCCATCTCGCCTCCCGGTGAGTCCTGTCCCTAGCCTACCCAGAGACCACGACAATCGGTGGTTTTCCCGCTGCGGTCAGTCGGAACCCGTCAGCGCCTCGACCAGTTCCTCGGCCGTCTCCGACTCGTCCAGCAGCCGGCCGACGTGCGCCTTCGTGCCCCGCAGCGGCTCCAGCGTCGGGATCCTGACCAGGGACTCCTTGCCCACGTCGAAAATCACCGAGTCCCACGACGCGGCCGCGATCGACGTCGCGTACTTCTCCAGCGCCCGCCCGCGGAAGTAGGCGCGCGTGTCCTCCGGCGGGTTCGTGATCGCCGCCTGCACCTCCTCCTCGGTGACCAGCCGCTTCATCGAGCCGCGCGCCACCAGGCGGTTGTACAGGCCCTTCTGCAGCCGCACGTCCGAGTACTGCAGGTCCACCAGGTGCAGCCGCGGCGCGGCCCACCCCAGGTTGTCCCGCTGCCGGTAGCCCTCCAGCAGGCGCAGCTTCGCGGGCCAGTCCAGCCGGTCCGCGCACTCCGCGGGGTCCCGCGCCAGCGCGTCCAGGATCTCGCCCCAGACCCGCAGCACCTCCTTGGACACCGCGTCCCCGCCCGTGCGCTCCAGGTGCGCCGCCGCCAGCTCGTGGTAGGCGAACTGCAGGTCGAGGCCGGTGTACTTGCGGCCGCCCGCCACCCCCACCTTCGTCTTCAGCGTCGGGTCGTGGCTGATCTGGTGCACCGCCCGCACCGGCTCGTCCAGCTTCAGGTCGTCGAACCGCTGACCGGCCTCGATCATGTCCAGCACCAGCGCCGTCGTGCCCAGCTTCAGGTACGTCGAGTACTCGGCCATGTTCGCGTCGCCGATGATGACGTGCAGCCGCCGGTACTTGTCCGCGTCCGCGTGCGGCTCGTCGCGGGTGTTGATGATCCCCCGCTTCAGCGTCGTCTCCAGGCCGACCTCGACCTCGATGTAGTCCGAACGCTGCGACAGCTGGAAGCCGGCCTCCTCACCCTGCGGGCCGATACCCACCCGGCCGGAACCGGTCACCACCTGCCGGGACACGAAGAACGGCGTCAGCCCGGCGATCACCGAGGTGAACGGCGTCGAACGGGCCATCAGGTAGTTCTCGTGGGTGCCGTAGCTGGCGCCCTTGCCGTCCACGTTGTTCTTGTACAGCTGCAGCACCGGCTGCCCGGGCACGGTGGCCGCCCGCATCGCGGCCTCCTCCATCACCCGCTCGCCCGCCTTGTCCCAGATGACCCCGTCCCGCGGGTTGGTCACCTCGGGCGCCGAGTACTCCGGGTGCGCGTGGTCGACGTAGAGCCGGGCGCCGTTGGTCAGGATGACGTTGGCCGCGCCGAGGTCCTCCACGTCCGGGTCGTGCCCCGGCCCGCCGGGCCCGGCCAGGTCGAAACCACGGGCGTCGCGCAGCGGCGACTCCACCTCGTAGTCCCACCGCGCGCGGCGCGCCCGCGGGATGTCCGCCGCCGCCGCGTAGGCCAGCACGACCTGCGTCGATGTCAGTACCGGATTGGCCGTCGCGTCGCCCGGCACGGCGATGCCGTACTCGACTTCGGTTCCCATGATCCGCCGCATGTCCCAAGCCTACGGGTCGCGGGCGGCAACGGTGAGTGGGCCACCGGTTGCGACCAGGTAAAGCACCCGGATCTGCCATGCTGGCTCAAGATGGTGAGCAGTGCTGAGGAAATGGTCGCCCACTACGACGCCGCGGGCGCGGTCGTGGGCCGGGTGCGCCGCGCCGACATGCGCGAACAGGGGCTCTGGCACGCCGCGACGCTGGTGCTGGTGCGCTCCGGGGACGGCTCCCGCGTGTACGTGCACCGGCGCTCACCGGACAAGGACGTCTTCCCCGGTCTGTACGACTGCTGGGCGGGTGGCGTGGTCGCGGCGGGCGAAACACCCGCCGAGGGCGCGGAACGGGAGCTGGCCGAGGAACTGGGCGTGCGCGGCGTGCCCCTGCGACCCCTGTTCACGTTCACGTTCGAGCAGCCGCCGGTGCGCTGCCACTACTTCGCCTACGAGGCGCGCTGGGACGGCCCGGTCGTCCACCAGCCGGAGGAAATCGTCTCCGGCCGGTGGATGCCCCTGGACGAGCTGCGGGCCTTCGCGGAGGACCCGGAAAGCCCTTTCGTGCCCGACGGCAGGCACGCGATCCACGAGTGGTTCCGCCGCGGGTAGCGCTTTCCCGCCCGGGCGGTCAGCTCCGCGGCAGCTTCCCGGCGGCCAGCGACGCCAGGCCCTTCACCGCTTCCGCGGCCCGGTTCTGCGTGCTCGCGGTGACCTGCAGGCCGGACAGCACGTGCCCGCCGGCCAGCAGCAGCGTGCAGGTGGTGCCGTCGCACCAGGCGCGCGCGGCCTCCGCGCCGGCCGGGCGGGCGACCGTCAGCGCCGTGCCGTCGCAGTCGACCTGCGCGAGCACCTCGGCCGCGGTGCGGTCGAGGTAGCCGGTGACCTGCTGCGTCAGCGAGGAACCGCTGTTGTAGAGCCAGGTCGAGCCACGCGGGTCCCCGGCGGGCACGGCGTCGAAGCAGGATCCGTTGGCGGCGCGGGCCGCCGCCTCCCGCACGCCCTCGCCGGACAGGTCGCTCTTGGTGAGCACCGCCGCCGCCACGTCCTCGGCGATGTGGTTCACCGGGGTGTTCGCCGCCGCCTGGCCGACCGAGACGCTCGTCGAGACCGACGGCGTCGTCACCGGCGTCGTCGCGTCCGCCGGCTTGTCGTAGTAGGTCTCCAGGTCGTTCGGGCGATCCGCGCACCCGGTGAGCCCGGTCAGCACGACCGCGGCCAGGACCACCATCCCTCCATGACGCACGGTGACGTTCCCTTCAGTATGCGTTGTGGGCGCTGAGATTAGTCGAAGCCTTCACTGCCACTGCAGCGAGGATCGCCGATCCCAGTACCGTTCCGGCGGCTCGGCCAGCGCCCGCAGCGCCGCGAGTTCGCCCCGTGGCAGGTCGACGCCGTTCGCGGCGAGGTTGGCGGCCAGCTGCTGCGGGCTGGACGGGCCGATGAGGACCGTGTCCGCCCACGGCTGGGCCAGCACCGCCGCGATCGCCACCGCGTCGGCGCCGACTGCGTAGCGTTGCGCCAGGCGGGTGATCGCGGGCGGCGGGTTGACCACCAGCCTGCCGTTGGCGAGGGTTTCCTTGACCAGCACCAGGTTCCCGGCCGCGTGCGCCTCCGCGAGCGCCGGGCCTGCCGACGGTTCGAGCAGGTTCCAGGTCGACTGCACGGCCGAGAACACCGGCCGCCCGGCCACTTCCAGCTCGAACGCCCGCCGGATCACCTCCGCCTGCTTCGGCCCGGAAGTGGAGAACCCGACGCGCACGCCGTCGTCGCTGAGCGCCGCCAGCGCCCGCTGCAGCGCCTCGTCGGTGAACAGCGGGCTGTCCACGGTGAGCGAGTGCACCTGGTAGAGGTTGATGGCGTTGCCGAGCAGGGAGCGGCTTTCGGTCCACTGGCGGGAGAACACGCCCGCCGAGTGCTCCTTCACCTCGTGCATCGTGGCGTCCATGCGCCAGCCGCCGACGTAGGTGTAGCCCCACTTGCTGGACACGGTGAGGTCGCCGTGGCCGCGCTCGGCCAGCCACCCGGCCAGGAACTCCTCGGCCCGGCCGTAGGAGCGGGCGACGTCGATCCAGCGCACACCGGCCGCGTACGCCGCGTCGAGCACCGCGAACGTCGCCTCGCGCATCGTCCGCACGTCCCGCCGGACCGGGAGCTCGCTGCTCCGGCCGAGGTTGATGTAGGCGGGCCGCCCGAGGGCCGCCAGGCCGAGTCCGATTCGCAGGGGACTGTCCTTTCCGTGCGGGTTTTTTCCGGGTCGCCCGCGGAGCGGGCCGCCGGTGGTTTTTCGCCGAAAGCCGCCGTGTATAGGTCGTTATACGCCTGATGCTCGTTGACGGAGGATGTCCAGCCACTGCTCGGAGTTCAGCGCCTGCCGGTGGAGCTTCTCCAGCCGCGCCGCCGGCGCCCGCACGTAGCCCTTGCCGAAGACCGGCGCGATCTGGCGCAGGCTGGCCCCCTCCTCCCGCGCCGCCAGCAGCACCCAGTCCGACGCGTCGGCACAGGCCGCCGACGCGCGCCGCAACTCCCCCAGCAGCCGGATCAGCTCCTCCGGCGGGACGGCGTGCGCGCGGACCGCCTGCGCGGTCTCCTCGAGCCAGGTCAGGACGTCGGCTTCGGTGATCGGGGCGCGGATCTCGGCCGCGGGCTCGGTCATGGCGCGCAGTATAGGTCGTTATACGGCCGCCGCGGGACGACACGCCGGGCAACCGGAACCGCCGGGAAGCGTCTTCACCACGTGCCCGACAAGATCATCCGACGGCTCCGCGGCGGCGCGGCCGCGGTCGCCGTGACGGTCCTCCTCGCCCCCGTGCACGGCATGGCGGTGCTGGTGTTCCTGTTCTCGGCGGAGCGGTACGACTCCAGCGGCCAGGGCGGGCCGTTCCGCAGCTGCACGCCGGACTCGCTGTCCTGCGCCGGGCCGAACGTGCCCCTGATGATCGGGTGCGTGCTGGTCGTGGCCGGCGGGGTGCTGCTCGCCTACTGGGCGGGGCGGCGCGCGGCGCGCCCCTGACACGGCGGAGGCCGCCGACCCGGACGGATCGGCGGCCTCCCCTGGCCCACCTGTGGTTACAGGTACTGGCCGGTGTTCGTGGCCGTGTCGATGACGCGGCCGGACTCCTGGTTCTTCCCGGTGACCAGCGTGCGGATGTAGACGATCCGCTCGCCCTTCTTGCCCGAGATCCGGGCCCAGTCGTCCGGGTTGGTGGTGTTGGGCAGGTCCTCGTTCTCCGCGAACTCGTCGACGATCGCGTCGAGCAGGTGCTGCACCCGCAGACCGGGCTGCTTGGTCTCCAGCACCGACTTGATCGCCGCCTTCTTCGCCCGGTCCACGATGTTCTGGATCATCGCGCCCGAGTTGAAGTCGCGGAAGTACAGGACCTCCTTGTCACCGTTGGCGTAGGTGACCTCGAGGAACCGGTTCTCGTCCGTCTCCTCGTACATCCGCTCGACGGTGTTCTGGATCATCGCGTCGATCGTGGCCTGCGCGTCCCCGCCGAACTCGGCGAGGTCGTCGGCGTGGATCGGCAGCCCCGGCGTCAGGTACTTGGAGAAGATGTCCTTCGCACCCTCGGCGTCCGGCCGCTCGATCTTGATCTTCACGTCCAGCCGGCCCGGCCGCAGGATCGCCGGGTCGATCATGTCCTCGCGGTTGGAGGCGCCGATGACGATGACGTTCTCCAGCCCCTCGACACCGTCGATCTCGGCCAGCAGCTGCGGCACGATCGTGGTCTCCACGTCCGAGGAGACGCCGCTGCCGCGGGTGCGGAAGATCGACTCCATCTCGTCGAAGAACACGATCACGGGCGTGCCGTCGGAGGCCTTCTCCCGAGCCCGCTGGAAGATCAGGCGGATGCTCCGCTCGGTCTCGCCGACGAACTTGTTGAGCAGCTCCGGGCCCTTGATGTTGAGGAAGTAGGACTTGGCGTCCTTCGAGTCGCCGTCCCCGCGTGCCTCGGCCACCTTCTTGGCCAGCGAGTTGGCGACCGCCTTCGCGATCAGCGTCTTGCCGCAACCGGGCGGGCCGTAGAGCAGGACGCCCTTGGGCGGCCGCAGCTCGTACTCCCGGTAGAGGTCGGCGTGCAGGAACGGGAGTTCCACCGCGTCGCGGATCTGCTCGATCTGCCGCCCGAGACCACCGATGTCCTCGTACCGGACGTCCGGGACCTCTTCCAGCACGAGGTCCTCGACCTCGGCCTTGGGCACGCGCTCGTAGGCGTAGCCCGCCTTCGAGTCCACCAGCAGCGAGTCGCCCGGCTTGAGCGTCTGCGCGGCCAGCGGGTCGGAGAGCCAGACCACCCGCTCCTCGTCGGCGTGGCCGACGACGAGAGCGCGGGCGCTGCCACCCTCCGTGGCCGGCGTCAGGACCTCGCGCAGCGAGCAGACCTCGCCGGTGAGCTCGAAGTCGCCCGCCTCGACGACGGTCAGGGCCTCGTTCAGCCGGAGCGCCTGACCGCGCTGGAGGGAGTCCACCTCCACCGCGGGCGACACGGACACCCGCATCTTGCGGCCTGCCGTGAACACGTCGACGGTGTTGTCCTCGTACGCGGCGACGAACACGCCGTACCCGCTCGGGGGCTGGGCGAGCCGGTCGACCTCTTCGCGCAGCGCGAGGAGCTGTCCCCGCGCCTCGCGGAGGGTCTCCACGAGCTTGTTGTTCCGCTCCGTGAGCTGGGCGACTCGTTCCGACGCCTCGGCGAGGCGCTGTTCCAGCACACGGTTCTGACGGGGTGATTCGGTTAGTTTCCGCCGCAGCAGAGCCACTTCCTCTTCCAGGAAGCGGACCTGCCGCGCCTGCTCGTCCGGCGTCGTTCCAGCTCCACTGATCTCTGAAGGGTCGGCGTCCTCGTGCCGACCTCCGGGAAGGTCGTGTTGCATGTCGGCACCTCCTCGGAGTGCTTTTAACCCACGGTACCGGCGATCACCGACATGAAAAGCCCTATCCGCATCACAGGATCGGCGCGTCGCATCACGAACCCGGACGGAACCGTTACACAGGCGTCCCGGCGGGCGGTCGGCGAACCGCTCGAAAAACTACGGACAGTAGCCACCCGGCCACCAACAGCGGCCATCCGGGCGGTGAGCGATTCACTCATGTCACGACCACCCAACCAAGGCTTTACAGGACATTCACAGGGCGTCTTCCCCTTCTCCTCCTTCTTCAAACCCGGGCGGTTTTCACGTCGCCGCACCGGATCGCGGGCCGCCACGCCGGGCGGCCAAGATCGAGTTGTCCGATATCGGCGCTACGATCGCTCGCGTTACAGCCCCGGTTCGCGTCCGGGGAGAAACCGGATGCCGCTTCGGCGCGTCGAAGGCAGGCAGACACCCGACGTGAACGAGGAGACGGCCGTCCATGACCTACCCGCCGCACGGCCCGGGCCGGCCCGGGCCCCAGGGCCCCTACGGACAGCCGGGCCCGTACGGGCAGCAGCCCGGACACCCCCAGGGCGGACCGCGGCAGCCCGGCTACCCGCAGGGCGCGCCCCAGCCGCCGCAGCAACCGCAGACGCCGCCGCCCGGGTTCGCCGGCACGACGCAGCAGTTCGGCGCTCCGGGCCACGGCGCTCCGGGCCACGGCGCTCCCGGCTTCGGCGCCGGCGGCTTTGACACTGGGGGCGGCTTCGGCGGCCCGGGCGGTGAGCCGCCGAAGAAGAAGACCGGCCTGATCGCCGGCATCGCGGCGGCCGTGGTCGTGGTCGCCGGCGTGGCTGTCACGCTGGTGCTCACGCTCGGCGGCGACGAGGAGAACGGCGGCACCACCACGGCCGCCGCGGGCTCTTCCTCGGCCGCGAGCCCCACCGCGCGCGCGAACTCCTCGACCCCCGCCGCGCCGTCGTCCCGCTCGTCCCGCACGACCGGTTCCACCGCGGCCGGCGGTGGCGGCACCGGCGGCGCGGACAGCGTCGCGCAGCAGGTCGTGGACGCCATGAACGCCCGCAGCGCCAGCCGGTACGCCGCGCTGACCTGCGGCGGCGCCAGCGAGAGCGAGGTGTCCTCGCTGCAGTCCCAGTGGGACGCGGCGACCGAGCTGCAGGCGACCATCTCCGGCCCGGCCGAGATCACCGGCGACACCGCCAAGGTGCCGGTCGCGCTGCGTTACAACGGCGACCAGCAAAATGCGAAGATGCCGCTGAAACGACAGGGGTCGAACTGGTGCGTCGACGAGTCCTGAGCCCACCCATCCGAGAAGGGGTAACCCGATCATGACCTACCCGCCGCAACAGCCCGGGCCCTACGGGCAGCAAGGCCCCTACGGGCAGCAGGGCCAGCCGGGCCCCTACGGGCAGCAGCCGGGCGGCGGCTACCCCCAGCCGCGATCAGGCCCCGCCGTCCGCGAGGGACGTTCGGGGCCTGATTTCGCCGTGGTTACCGGTCAGTTCAGGGAAGTTCGGTTCCGCGGCCGTCAG
>NZ_JBEXTX010000196.1:0-8299 GCF_040614175.1 Amycolatopsis sp. NPDC006131 | reverse complement strand
GTGCCGTACCTACACCCCCACCCCCCGCGCGGCCCGGCGCCCGGGCCGCGCGGGAGTTCCGTCAGCGGATCCGCTGCTCGGTGGCGGCCTGCGCGGCCTCGGTGATCTGCACGGTGGCGAGCACGTTGTCCTGCCCGGGGTCCTGCGTGCACTGGGAGTCGAAGGTGCCGAGGCCGGTGTCGGAGCCGTCGGCCTTCTTCGGGTGCAGGGTCAGCAGCAGGTCGCCGACCGTCACGGTCGCCTCGCCGGGCTGGGTGAAGGTCAGCGACGGCGTGGTGCCGGTCGCGGTGACGTCGAAGGCGCCGGAGGCGGGGATCGCGGTCGGCGGGATCGTGGTCGGGACGGTGACCGGCAGGGTCGCCTCGGGGGCGGCGACCGTGGCGGAGGCCTGCGCGGTGCCCTCCACCGTCTTGGCGCCGACCAGGTTCAGGCCGGCCGTGGCGGTCGAGGACACGGTGGCGACCGCCTCGATGCCGAACTCGGGCGTCGGCTGGCCGACGGTCGCGGTGGCCGGGATGTCGGCGTTGATCACGACGCTGATCGGCTGGTTGCCGATGAGCGGGAACGGGCAGGTGTAGGTCAGCGTCAGTGTGGCCGGGTCGGCGGCGCTGGTGCCCGCGCCGGCGAGCAGGCCGGCCGCGGCGGAAACCGCCAGTACCGATCCGGAGACGATTCCGCCGGCGATTCTCTTCCGATTCATGCACATCTCCATTGATAATCGCAGAAAAGGATTACTGATGAGTAATGTAATGACGTGAAATTACTCCGGCAAGGTTGTCCGGAAAACTTGTCACCGATTGCAGGGGTTTCCGCGGGGAAGTTGGCATCTCTGCCGAAAGGCCCCAAGAGCTGCGGATTTCCCGGCGGCACTCACGTGGCTGACAAGTATCGATTCGCTCCGCTGGCACCCCGCTCACAAGTTTTGACACCCCATTCACAAGATCACTACGGTTCCGTTGTGACCCAAACACTCGCGTCCCTGCCGCAGTTCCTGGCGACCTGGGCGCGCCGGGATCCGGACGCCCGCGCGGTGTCCGACGGCACCCGCTCGCTCACCTGGGACGAGCTGGACCGGCGGGTGACGTCGGTGGCCGCGTGGCTGCGGCGGTTCAGCTTCGACGGCGTGCGCGCCGCGATCCTGGCCGACGAGGGCGTGGACTGGGTCGTCGGCTTCCTCGCCACCCTGCGTGCCGGGCTGGTCGCGGTGCCCGCCTTCGCGCCGGGGCGCGACGACGCCTGGCTCGCCGCGACGGTCATCGACGCGGCGCCGGAGATCGTGCTGACCACGGGGGAGAAGCTGCTCGACGTCCGCGCCCTCTTGGACGCCGCCGGTGTCGAGGTGTGGCGGATCGTCGCGATCGACACGGTGCCCGGCGATCTGTCCGACCTGGACGAGCCGGATCCCGCCGACGTCGCCTGCCTGTGCTACACCTCCGACTCGGTGGGGGTGGTGATCACCCACGCCGGGCTCGTCGACAGCGCCGCGCGCACCGCCGGGGCGCTGCGCCTGGCCGACCGGGCGTCGGTGGTCGTCAACTGGCTGCCGCTGTGCCAGATGGGGCTGCCGTTCGCGGTGGCCGCGCCGGTGTTCGCCGGGTGCCCGTCGGTGCACCTGGCGCCCGATCGCGTGCGGGAGCGGCCGGAGATCTGGCTGCGCGCGCTCGCGGCGAACCCGGGCGCGGTGACGTCGGCGGGGAACTCGTTCCTGGCGCGCTGCCCGGTGCCGGACGGGCTGGACCTCAGCGGCGTCCGGGCGGTGCTGGACGTGGGCGAACCGGCGCGGCACCGGGCGGTGCTGCCCGGGTCCGGCCTGCGTCCCGACGCGCACCGGGCCGCCTACGGGCTGCTGGAGGCCACCGGCCTGGTGTCCGTCGGGGACGGTCCGGTGTCCAGCGGGCGGCCCGGCCGCACCGTCGCGATCGTCGACCCGGTCACGCGCCGGTCGCTGCCTGCCGGCGCGGTGGGGGAGATCTGGGTGACCGGGCCGACAGTGGCGCGCGGGTACTGGCGCCGGCCGGCGGCGTCGGCGGAGACGTTCTGCGCGCTGCTGCGCGACGAGGCCGACGCGGGGGAGCCTGGCTGGTGGCTGCGGACCGGGGACGTCGGCTTCCTGTCCGGCGGCGAGCTGACCGTACTGGGGCGGCTGGAGAACCGGTTGCCCGCCGGGGCGGTCCAGGCGGAGGCGGTGGAGGCGACGATCGAACGGGTCGTGCCCGAACTGCTGCCCGGCTCGACGGTCGTGTTCGCCGTCGAGGACGAGGTCGTGGTGCTCGCCGAGGCGCCCGGCCCACTGACCTGCACGGCGGCCGTCGAGCAGGCCGTCGCGGACGGATACGGCCTGCGGGTGCGCGACGTGCACGTGGGCCTGCCGGGAACGCTGCCCCGGACCGTCGCGGGCAAATTGGCGCGTGCCGCCTGCCGGGAGGCGTATTTGGCTAGCGCGCCGGCCGTTTCCTAGGTGCTGTCCGGGAAGTTTCCGGTAGCCGTCGCCACGGTGCAGCAGATCCCGCGTCGCCACGGCCTGCCACCACAGGCCCCTGCGAACCCAAGCCAACGCGAGGTCGGACGCTTCCACCGCACCCTGCTCGAGGAGCACCCTCGGCAGCCGCGGAACCAACCCCACCGAACAAAACAACTAGGGCGCGGCCTCGAGGACGAAGAACAGGAACGCGGTCTTCGTCGACAGCGATTCGAAGTCGCCGGGGAAGAGGTCGCGGGCGGCCGGGTCGGGCTGCGGCTCGACGAGCGCGGTGAGGCGGAACCCGGCGTCGGTGAAGGCGCCGGTCATCGCGTGCAACGGGCGGCGCCAGAACCGCATCGGCACGGTCTGACCGCCGAAGGTCCACTCGAAGGAATAGCTGGTGGTCGCGAAGTAGTCGGGCCGGGGCTCCTGGACCGTGTAGGCGACGAACGGGTGGTCCACCGACGCGATCAGGCGGCCGCCGGGCCGGAGCACCCGCCGCAGCTCCGACAGCGCCGGTTTCCAGTCCTCCAGGTAGTGCAGCACCAGGGAGGCGACCACGTCGTCGAACGCGCCGTCGGCGAACGGCAGGGGGTCGTTCAGGTCCGCGAGGCGGAGCGGCACGTCCTCACCGAGGCGCCGCCTGGCCAGCGCCAGCATCCCGGCGCTGGCGTCGATGCCGGTGACCTCCGCGCCGCGGTCGCGCAGCGCGGCGGTCAGGGGCCCAGCGCCGCAGCCCGCGTCCAGGATCCGGCGGCCGGTCACGTCCCCGGCGAGGGACAGCATCGCCGGCCGCTCGTAGTACGCGTTCAGCAGGCTGTTCTCGTTCTCGGCCGCGTAGGCCTCGCCGAAGCTGTCGTAGTCGTTCACCCGGTTCATGCCGCGGGCGTCAGCAGTTCCGCCGCCCGCAGCGCGATTTCCAGCCGCAGCCGGTGTTCCGGGTCGTTCAGCCGCTCGCCGAACAGTTCCTCGATCCGCCGCATCCGGTAGCGCACCGTCTGCGGGTGCACGCCCAGCCGCTCGGCCATCTCCGGCGCGCTCCCGCTGGACTGCAGCCACGCCAGCAGCGTCTGCCCGAGCCGCGCGCGCTGTTTGTCCGTCAGCCCCTGCAGCGGCTCGAGGCACGCGTCTCGCAACTGTCCGATCAGGAACTCGTCCGCCAGCAGCCACAGCGTGGCCAGGTGGTCGTCGGCGTGCAGCACCGGCTCCCGCGGGAGGATGCGGCGTACGCTCAAGTCCATCGTCCGGCGCGCCCAGCGCAGCGACACCGCCGCCTCCGCCAGCGGCACCCGCGGCCCGATCGCGACGCGCCAGCCGCGCAGCGCGGCCTCCAGGCCCTCCGGCGGCGCGGCCGCGAGCAGGCACGGCTGCGGGCTCTCCAGATCCGCCAGCACCTCGGCGGGCAGCGCGGGCGGCGGCAGCCGGTGCTGGTCGCGCCGCGGCTCCAGCGCCATCGCGACCACCTTGTCCGGCACGTGCCACCCGGCGGCCGCGGCCAGTCCCTCGACGGCCTGCGGCGCGGGCGCGGGCTCGGACAGGACCAGGCCGAGCAGCTGCCTGCGCTGCCGGGCCCGGGTGCCCGCCGCCCGCGCCTGCGCGGCGCGGTAGCCCTGCACGGACAGCGCGGAGATCTCGTCCACATAGGCCAGCACCGCTTCGGCGCCGGTGTAGAGGAGATCGGACGGCAGCCCCTTCGCCTGGCCGACCTTGGCGATGTAGCGCCACGCGGCCAGCCCGCCGACGCGGTAGGCGGTCTGGATCTGGTCCAGCGGACGCCCCTCGCTGTACTCGATGCGGCCGAGGTGCCGGAACACGCCGATCCAGGTGTCCTGGGACACCGCGGGGTTGCCGATGTTGTCCAGGCAGTGCCCGACCGCCTCCCGCACCCCGCGCACGATGACCTCGCCGAACGGCCCCTCCAGCGGACGGGCGTACTCCGGCACCGCCCGCTGGATCTCGGCCAGGATGACCCGCGTGAGCGCGTCCGCGTGCGGGCGGAACACCGCGGCCAGCTCGCGCGGCAGCGACGCCCACAGCGTGCTCGCGCGGCCGTGCGCCGGAGCCTCACCGGGCGGGCGGCGCGGGTGCGGCGGCCGCGGCGGCGCGGTGCGTCCGGGCCGGACGTCGGCATCGATCGTCATGTCAACCCCTGCTCGGGAAACCGCAGCACTGCGGTGGGTGGAGAACTTCGCGGCCGGCCCCGTGCTCGTGGCCCGCTCGCGGAGCCAACATGGCATCACCCGGGTCGCGTTGGCAAGAACCGTTGACACACTCCGAATTCCTGCGCCACCCGTTCGGGTGACGAGTGTCGAGACGGGTGACACCCGGAGGAGGTCCCGTTCGCGCGTGCCTCACAAAGTCCCCTCCTCGGCGCCGAGTTGCCTGCGCAGCACCAGGTGCAGCCCGAACCGCGTGTCCGCGTCGTCCAGCCGGTCGCCGAACAGCTCGCGCAACTGGTGCAACCGCGCCCGCACGGTCTGCGGGTGCACCTGCAGTCGGCGCGCGATCTCCGGCGCGCCGCCCCGGGTTTCCAGCCACGCCAGCAGGGTTTCGCCCAGCCGCGCGCGTTGCCTGCCGCTCACCGAGTCCAGCGGGGCCAGGTACTTCGCGTGCAGCCGGTCGGCCAGGAAGTCCTGCGAGCGCAACCAGATCGCGTCGAGGTGCTCGGCGCACCACACGACGTCCCCGGGCAGGGCGAGCCCGCGCCGGGCCAGCCGGTGCGCGGCCGGGGCCAGCACGAGCGGAACCGGGGGCGACACCGCGGCACGCGCGGGTTTTTCCCAGTTGCCAGACAGGATTTCGACCGTCCGTTGCGGACTGGGCGTGATCAGGCAGGGGCGGTCGCCGTCCAGATCGACGAGGACCTCGTCGTCCAGCACGTCGGACGGCAGGCCCTCGGCGTGTTCGAGGGCGATCACGGCGACCCGTTCGGGCACCACCCACCCCGCGTCCTCGGCCGGGCCCTCCAGACACGGCTGCGGCTCGGCGAGGACCAGCGTGGCCAGGCGGCGACGGCGCTCCTCGGCTCCTGACGGCTGCCGCGCCTCCTGGAACCCTTCGAGCGCCGTCGCGGACAGCTCGTCGACGAACGCGAAGATCGCCTCGGCCGCGGTGGTGAGGGTCTGCGGGCCCGCGCCGAGGTCACGCAGCACCGGGGTCAGGTACTGCCAGGCGACCCGGCCGCCGATGCGCACCGCGGCCTGCAGGGCGTCGAGCGTGCGGCCCTCGTCGAACTCGCGCCGCCCGCGCCGCCGGAACTGGCGGACCCACTCGCTGTGGTCCGGGTGGGGGTTGCCGATGCACTGGAAGCAGTGCCGGACCGCCACCTCGATGCCCTCGGCCAGCGCGCGGCCGAACCGGCCTTCCGGCGGCCCGGAGTACTCCGGCACCTCCCGCCGCACTTCGCGGACGATCGCCTCGGCCAGTGGACGGGTGTGCGGCTCCAGCGCCACCGCGAGTCGTCTCGGTGTGGCCGCCAGGGCCTGCGCACTGCGGTAGTCCGGCACTTCCGCCCCCTTGACGCGCCGCAACAAAAACCTGAAGCCGACTCGTGTTCTTGCTGGTCAGCGACCCGGCCGGACGATGCTACCGCCTGGTAGCCAGAGCGGACAGTAACCCTCGGCACTCGATCGGCGACAAACCGGGCGTCGAGGGGAGCTGTGCATGACCAAGCGGCTGGTGATCTGCTGCGACGGGACCTGGAACACGCCGGACCAGCCGGCGCCGACCAACGTGTCGCGGGTGGCGCTGGCGGTCGCGTCCGCCGACGGGGCCGGGCGCGAGCAGCGGATGTTCTACCACCCCGGCGTCGGGACGCGGCCCGGCGAGCGCCTGTGGGGCGGGGCGTTCGGGTTCGGGCTGTCCCGCAACGTGCGCGAGGCCTACCGGTTCCTGGTCCGGACCTTCGAGCCGGGGGACGAGCTGTTCCTGTTCGGGTTCAGCCGCGGCGCCTACACCGCGCGCAGCCTCGCCGGCCTGGTGCGCAACTGCGGCATCCTGCGGCCCGAGCACGAGGACCGGATCGGCGAGGCGTACGCGCTCTACCGCGCCCGCGGGTCGAAGACGCACCCGCGCTCGGCCGCGGCGGAGCTGTTCCGCCGGTCGTACTCGCGCGAAACGCGGATCCGGTTCCTCGGCGTGTGGGACACCGTCGGCTCGCTCGGCATCCCGCTGTCCGGGCTGCGGCTGGTCAACCTCGTCAACCGGCGCTGGCAGTTCCACGACACGGAGCTGAGCTCCAGCGTCGACGCGGCCTACCACGCGCTGGCGATCGACGAGCACCGCCCGCCGTTCCGGCCCGCGCTGTGGCAGCCGCGCGCGGACACGATCGGGCAGCGCGTCGAGCAGGTCTGGTTCGCCGGGGTGCACTCCGACGTCGGCGGCGGCTACCCGGACCGCGCACTGGCCGACATCAGTCTGCTGTGGATGGCCGAGCGGGCGCGGACACACGGGCTGGCCTTCGAACCGGGCGCGTTCGCCGCCGCGGAGCTGGACCCGCTCGGCCGGGCGCACGAGTCGCGCACGGGGTTCTACAAGCTGATGCCCCGGCACGTGCGGCCGCTGGGCACGTCGTCGCACGAGTACGCGGCGTCGAGCGCCGTGGAGCGGCAGGCGCTGGTCGCGGGGTACGCCCCGAACCTCGACGCGTACCTCTCCGAGGGTGGCGCGGTGCTCCCCGTCCGCAGCGACGAGGGAGAGCGCTTCCCGGTGGCCAGCCCGGAGCCGGAACCCGCCTGAGCGCAGGACTCGCGCGTCCGGCTCCAGCGTCACCCGGTCCGCGCAGCGACCGGTCGGCCGCGCCGGGCTCGTCAGCCGCGGGTCAGGCCGTGCGCGGCGGCGCCGCGGCTGAGGACCACCTCGTCGGTCCGCGCGAGGGCTTCCTCGGCGCGCGCCCGGTCCAGTGCGGGGTCGTCGGCGGTGCGCAGCCGGATCGGCGGGCCGAGGTCGATCACCGTCGGCACGTACTCGGCGCGGTCCACCGTCCAGCGGTCGCCCGACCGCGTGAAGTGGAACCGGCCGATCAGCCCCTCCTCGGTGGTGCCGCGCGGCTCGGAGTGCCTGGCGATCGAATTGCCCAGCCCGTAGGCGACCCACTTGCCGCCGATCTTCTCCATCGGCTGCACGACGTGCGCGTGGTGCCCGATGATCAGGTCCACCGCCGGGTCGGCCAGCACCCGCTGCGCGATCTGCCGCTGCGACGCGGTCGGCTCGTGCTGGTACTCCGTGCCCCAGTGCAGGCTGGCGATCACCACCTGCGCCCCGGCCGCCCGCGTTGCCCGCGCTTCCGCCAGCACCGCGTCCGCGTCGAGGGTGTTGGACACCCACTGCTTGCCGCCGGGCAGTTTCTTGCCGTTGAACCCGAACGTGTACGACACGTGCCCGACCTTCACGCCGCGCACGTCCAGCACCAGCGGCGTGCGGGCCTCCTGCTCGGTCCGGGCGGAGCCGGTGTGCCGGATGCCGGCCTCGTCGAGCTCGTTCAGCGTCCGGTTCACGCCGTCGGTGCCGGTGTCGATCGTGTGGTTCGACGCGGTCGAGCAGTCGTCGTACCCGGTGTCGGCCAGCGCGTCGGCGATCTCCGGCGGCGCGCTGAACTCCGGGTAGCCCTGGAACGGGCCCTCCTCGGGGGCGAGCGGCGTCTCCAGGTGGCACACCGCCAGGTCCGCGGCGCTGATGTCGTCCCGGATCCCGGCCAGCAGCGGCCGGTAGTCGCGGGTCCCGCCGCCGTCGGCGACCGCCTGATCGGTCAGCGCGGGGTGGATCACCGGGCGGCTGATGGCCGCGGCGGCCGCGGACATCCTGAAGGCGGACCGGGAGCGCGCACTGGCGCGGCTGCGG
>NZ_JBEXTX010000195.1:0-8567 GCF_040614175.1 Amycolatopsis sp. NPDC006131 | reverse complement strand
TCAACGCCCACTGCTCATCCGAGAGCATCTGAAACCGCGACACGACCAGCAGCATCCCAGCCACCAACCGCGATCTTTGTCAGACACGCCCTAGGTCATGATCGCGCTGTCGGGGACCACCGTGTCGTTGCGGAGCGCTTCCCACAGCTGCTTCGACTTCGTCTTGTCCCAGTGCTCCGCCGAGCCGGACGTGACCGGCACCGTCGTGGACAGCACGCCGTCCGAGGAGATGCCCCGCATCGCCCACGCCAGCGCCACCAGGTTGTGCAGGTGGTCGCCCTCGTCCATGGTCAGCGCGTCCGGCGCGGCGCCCAGCAGCGGGAACACGTCGAACGGGTTGAGCAGCGTGCCCGGGCTGGAGATCTGGCTGACCAGCGCGCCGATGAACTTGCGCTGGTTCTCCACCCGGTCCAGGTCCGACCGCGGGGTCGCGTCGCTGTGCCGCATGCGCACGAACCCGAGCGCGTGCGCGCCGTCGAGTTCCTGGCAGCCGGCCGGGATCGTGATGCCGGTGACGGTGTCGTGCATCTCCTTGTCGACGCACATGTCCACGCCGCCGATCGCGTCCACGATGTTGGCGAACCCGCCGAACCCGATCTCGGCGTAGTGGTCGATGCGCAGCCCGGTGGCCTGCTCGACGGTCTTGACCAGCAGCGGCGCGCCGCCGATCGAGAACGCCGCGTTGATCTTGCTGGTGCCGTGGCCGGGGATGGCGACCTCGGAGTCGCGCGGCAGGCTGACCAGCGTCGGCTTGGTGTCGTTGTCCGGCAGGTGCGCGATCATCATCGTGTCGGTGCGCTGACCGCCACCGGCGGCCTTGACGTCGCCGGTGACCAGCCGTTGCTCGTCCTCGGCGGTGAGGCCTTCGCGGCTGTCCGAGCCGACGATGAGCCAGTTGGTGCCCGCGCCTGCGGCGGGGCGGCCCTCGTAGTCCTCCAGCGCGGCGACCCGGTTGATCGAGAACTCCAGGTACACCCACACGCCGGCGAGGAACAGCACGAACACCGACAGCAGCGTGAGCAGCACCTTGCCAGGGCCGAACCGGCGGCGGCGCGGACGGCGCGCGGCAGGCGGCGGGGGCGGCGGGACGTCGCCGCGGGACGGCATGGCCCGCGTGGGCGGCGGTCCGGGGCGGCGCGGCGGCGGCTGGCGGTAGGCGCCCTCGCGGCCGGGCAACGGCATCATCTGCGCGGGCTGGTGCTGTCGCGGGCCGCGCGGTGGTACGCGCGGCGGGTAGCCGCCCTGGTTCGTCACGCCATCACCGTTCCCCGATCGACCGGCCCTAGGACGCCCCTAGTGAACCTCAAACGTCTCGAATCAGGACGTGCAGCACCCCGAAAGGGTTGCGCAACGCTACCCGGGCAGGCGAAGCCGCTGGTCGGGACGCACCGACCAGGCCGTGAGCGGGGCCACACCGGCGGCGTCCAGGGCGAACTCGCGGGCCAGCCGGTTCCACACCCCCGGCCGGTACAGCATGGCGTGCCCTTCGGACATGACCTCGATCCGCACCACACGCTCGGCGACCGCCTGGGCGCGCTCGGCGTAGGCGAAGGACTCCGCGGGCCGGGTGATGCGGTCGCGCGTGCCGTGGGCGATCACGACCGTCTTGCCGGTCACCGGTTCCACCGGCTCGCCGATCGGGGTCCACGGCGCCAGCGCCAGCACGGACCGGACTTCCGGCTCGTCGGCGATCCGCAGCGCGACCCGGCCGCCCATCGAGTGCCCGGCGAGGAACACCGGCACGTCCGGCCGCTCGGCCCGGATCCGCCGCAGCGCCCACCGCGCGTCGGCCACCGGGTGCAGGTCGGGGTCGTTCCAGCCCCGGACGCGGTTGCGCAGCAGCCGCACCTCCACCCCGTGCGGCGCCCCGGCCCGCAGGATCTGCCGCGCCAGCGGCACCATCCGCAGGTAGGCCAGCCCCCACGGCCGCACCACGTTGAGGCCGTTCTCGGCGCCCCCGTGCAGGACGAGCACGACCGCCCGCACCGGCCCGCGGGCGCGCCAGGTCGTCAGCACCGGATCACTCACACCAGGAGCCAACACCACGCCCGGGGTGATTCTTCCGCCGACCACCCGCACGGGGTGGTCCGCCGCCTAGGGTCGGGCGCATGATCAACGATCTGGTCGCCGGCGCCCTGCAGCAGGCCGGCGAACGCAACGGCAGGGAGATCGAGCGGGCCGCCGCGCTGGTGCTGGGCGCGGTGCGGGCGGACGCGCTGGTGTTCACCGCCGGCGCCGGGCACTCGCTGGCGTCGGTCGCCGAGACCTTCTACCGCGCGGGCGGCCTGGCCTGCGTGTACCCGCTGTACCACCCGGACCTGCTGCCGTTGCACGGCGCCGCGGCGAGCACGGCGGCCGAGCGGCGGTCCGGCCTGGCCGCGGAGGTGCTGGCCGAGCGCGCGCCCGGACCGGACGACGTGGTGTACGTGTTCTCCAACTCCGGCGTCAACCCCTACCCCGTCGAGCTGGCCGAGGCCGCCCGCGCGGCGGGTGCGCCGGTGGTGGCGGTGACCTCGCGGGCGTCGGTCGAGGCGGCGCCGCGCCGCTCGCACAGCACGCTGCTGGAGCAGGCCGACGTCGTGCTCGACACCGGCGTCCGCCCCGGCGACGCCGCCTTCCCCGCCGACGACCCGCGCACGGTGGCGCTGTCCTCGCTGCTCAACGTCTTCCTGTGGAACGAGGTGCTGGCGCACGTCTTCGACACCGCCCGGCGGGAGGGCGTCGAGGTGCCGCTGTGGCGCAGCTCGAACGTCGAGGGCGGCGACGCGGCCAACGCCGCGCTGCTGGACCACTACCGCCCGCGGGTGCCCGCCCTCCGCTAAGCGGCGGCGGGCTCCTCGGCGAACTGGGTGTGGTAGAGGTCGGCGTAGCGGCCGTTCGCGGCGAGCAGCTCCTCGTGGGTGCCGCGTTCGACGATGCGCCCGTCCTCGACCACCAGGATCTGGTCGGCCGCCCGCACGGTGGACAACCGGTGCGCGATGACCAGCGCGGTCCGGCCTTCCAGCGCGTGCGACAGTGCCTCGCTGACCGCCGCCTCGGACTCCGAGTCCAGGTGCGCGGTCGCCTCGTCCAGCACGATCACCCGCGGGTGCGCCAGCAGCAGCCGCGCGATGGTCAGCCGCTGCCGTTCGCCGCCGGAGAGCCGGTAGCCGCGCTCCCCCACCAGCGTGTCCAGCCCGTCGGGCAGGCTGCGGACCAGCTCGGCGAGCCGCGCCCGGCCCAGCGCGTCCCAGATCTCCTCCTCCGCCACACCCGGCCGCGCGTACTCCAGGTTGGCGCGGATGGTGTCGTGGAACAGGTGCCCGTCCTGGGTGACCACGCCGACGGTGTCCCGGATCGAGGCGAACGCCAGGTCACGGACGTCCACATCGGACAACCGGATGGCGCCGGAGTCGACGTCGTAGAGGCGCGGCAGCAGCGACGCGATCGTCGACTTGCCCGCACCGGACGAGCCGACCAGTGCGACCATCTGCCCCGGTTCGGCGCGGAAGCTGATCCCGTGCAGGACCTCCTCACCGCCGCGGGTGTCCAGTGTGGACACCTCCTCCAGCGAGGCGAGCGAGTACTTGTCGGCGGCCGGGTAGGCGAAGCGGACGTCGTCGAACTCGACCGACACGCCGCCCTCCGGCACGGTGCGGGCGTCCGGCTTCTCGGTGATCATCGGATCCAGGTCGAGCACCTCGAAGACCCGCTCGAACGACACCAGCGCGGTCATCACGTCCACGCGCACGTTGGCCAGCGCGGTCAGCGGGCTGTAGAGCCTGGTCAGCAGCAGCGCGAGGGCGACGACGGTGCCCGGGGCGAGCTGCCCGCGGATCGCCAGCCAGCCGCCGAGGCCGTAGACCAGCGCCGTCGCGAGCGCCGACACCAGGGTCAGGCTGGTCATGAACCAGCGGGTCAGCATCGCGGTCCGCACGCCGATGTCACGGACGCGGCCCGCGCGGGCGCCGAAGTCCTCGACCTCCCGCTTCGGCCGCCCGAACAGCTTGACCAGCGTCGCGCCGGGCGCGGAGAACCGCTCGGTCATCTGGGTGGTCATCCCGGCGTTGAGCTGGGCCGACTCGCGCTGCAGGTCGGCCATCCGGCGGCCGATGCGGCGCGCGGGGAGCACGAACACCGGCAGCAGCACCAGCGCCAGCAGCGTCACCTGCCAGGACAGGGTGACCATGACCGCGAGCGAGAGCACCAGCTGGATCACGTTGGTGACCAGGCCGGACAGGGTCGCGGTGAACGTGCGCTGCGCGCCGATCACGTCGTTGTTCAGGCGGCTGACCAGCGCGCCGGTGCGGGTGCGGGTGAAGAACGCGATCGGCATGCGCTGCACGTGCTCGAACACCGCGCGGCGCAGGTCGTAGATCAGGCCCTCGCCGATGCGGGCGGACAGCCAGCGTTCGACGAGCCCGAACCCGGCGTCGGCGATCGCCAGCCCGGCCACGACGACGGCCAGCAGGACGACCAGGCCGGCGTCCTTGCCGCCGACGATCGTGTCGACGACCTTGCCGGCCAGCACCGGCGTGCTCACCGCGATCACCGCCGACACCACGGTCAGCGCCAGGAACACCAGCAGGCTGCGCCAGTACGGGCGGGCGAAGCGCGCGACCCGCCGCACGGTTCCGGGCGCGAGGCCCTTCGGCGTGTTCGCCGCGCGCATCGCCGAACTCATCAACGACCAGGTGTTGTCCACGCCGCCCACCCTAAAAGTTCGACATTACTTGATGTCTACCCCGAAGACGCAGAGGTCAACGCGGCAGGTCACCAAAAGCTTCCCGGGCGTTGCCCGCGATTCCGCCCTCGGTAACCTTTGCCCATGGGGAGGGACGAAACCGGTGCGAGACCACCCGGCGGCCCGCGATGACCACTGAGCGCACCGAGGTGCGCACGCCGGTCCCCGCCGCCGCCCTCGACCGCTGGCGGGCTCTGCTCGCCGCGCACCCGCTGACCGTCGACCTGGTCTTCTACGTCGTCTGCACCGTCTACGCCATCGCACTGGCCCTCACCAACGAGTTCTACGGCTTCCGCATCTGGGGCTCGTG
Source organism: Amycolatopsis sp. NPDC006131 (assembly GCF_040614175.1). Classification (NCBI taxonomy): domain Bacteria; kingdom Bacillati; phylum Actinomycetota; class Actinomycetes; order Pseudonocardiales; family Pseudonocardiaceae; genus Amycolatopsis; species Amycolatopsis sp. NPDC006131. Next base: position 3,534 of record NZ_JBEXTX010000195.1, on the reverse strand, counting down.
CGCCGCGTTCGGCTACGGATTCGCTGCCGCCCAGACCGGCTGGCTGATCGCCACCGGCCGCCAGGGCGGGCTGCTGCGTTCTCGCTGGGTGGGGATCGCCGGCATCGGCGTGCTGTCGATGCTGCTGCCGCTGGCGGTCCTGGTGGTCCGGCGGCTCACCGGCACCGACTGGCTGAACACACCGTTCTCCTGGAGCGCCCAGCCCGAGGTGTGGGTGATCGAGCGGTCGGCGAGCCTGCTGCTGGACAACGGCACGCCGTACGTGGACGTGGAGGCGCTCACCCGGGCCCCGGAGGTCAACGACTACACGCCCTACGGCCCGGTCATGGCCGTGTTCGGCCTGCCCCGCGCCCTGTTCGGCGGGAGCCCGGTGGCCGACGCGCTCACCGACGCGCGGCTGGTGTTCGCCCTGACCGCGTGCGTGTGCGCGTGGCTGACGATCCGGCTGTCCCGGACGCCGCGCGTTCCGGTGCGCGCGGCGCAGTTCGCGATGGCGTGCCCGCTCACCGCGCTGACCTGGGCGGTCGCCGGGCCGGACCTGGCGATCGTCGGTCTCATGCTCGTCGCGGCCGCGCTCGCGGCCAGGGACCGCCCGGTGGCGAGCGCCATCATCCTCGCGCTGGTGATCAGCGCGAAGCTCATCGTCGCACCGGCCGCGGTGGTGCTGGCCGTGCTCGTCTTCGCCCGCCTGGGCGGCAGGGCCCTGGCGCGCTTCCTCACCACGACGGTGGTCGCGTGCGCGGTGCTCAACATCCCGGTGTTCCTGGTGAACCCGCGGGCGTTCGTGGAGCACGTGATCCGGTTCCCGGCCGGCCTGGGCCAGGTGACGTCACCGGCGGCGAGCCCGCTGCCGGGCTATCTCATCGCCAGTACCGGACCGGCCGGGAAAGTGGCCGCGTTCGTCCTGCTCGCGGGCGCCGCTGCCGCGATCCTCGTCTGGTTGCTGCGGCGTCCGCCCGTCGCGGGGTCGGACGCGTTGTGGCGCATCGCCGTCGGGCTAGGAGCGTTCACGCTCCTGACGCCCGCGACGCGCTTCGGGTACCTGGTGTACCCGTCCGTGCTCCTCGGTGCGATGTTGTGCTTCCGCCGCGCCGAGGCCGGAGGTGCCCGGCCTACTTCTTCTTAGCGCGCGTCGCCCCGCCGCGTCCGCGCAACTGCACACCGGATTCGGAAAGCACGCGGTGCACAAAGCCGTACGAGCGTCCGGTCGACTCGGCCAGGGCTCGAATGCTGGCACCCTTCTCGTATTTCTTCTTCAGGTCAGCGGCCAGCTTGTCACGCGTACTGCCGGTGATCCGCGCGCCCTTCTTCAGGTCAGCCACGTCGTTCCGCCTTCCACCAGATCGCGTTGGCAGGCCACAGTGGGCCTCGTCACGCAATGATCGAACACGAACCGGGAATTTGCCAGACGACGGGCGAAAAACCTGCCCAATGGCGGAAAAATTGCGCCATTCAAGGTTGTTGCCTAGTCCAACTAAGCAATCCAGCCTTTGTTTACGTCATGCCAACTGGACGAGTTCCAAGTAATCATCCGACCAGTGATCCTCCGTGCCGTCGGGCAACAGGATCACGCGCTCGGGCTCCAGCGCCTCGACCGCGCCCGGGTCGTGGGTGACCAGCACGACCGCGCCGGTGTAGCTGCGCAGGGCGTTGAGGACCTGTTCGCGGCTGGCCGGGTCGAGGTTGTTGGTCGGCTCGTCGAGCAGCAGCACGTTGGCGGCGCTGGACACCAGGCCCGCGAGCGCGAGCCGGGTCTTCTCGCCACCGGAAAGGGTGCCCGCGGGCTGGTCGAGTTGCTCACCGGTGAACAGGAACGAGCCCAGCAGGTTCCGCAGCTCCTGCGCGCCGGTGTCGGGGGCGAGGTGGCGGATGTTCTCCCACACGCTGGCGTCGTGGTCGAGCGTCTCGTGTTCCTGCGCGTAGTAGCCGAGGCGCAGCCCGTGGCCGGCCACGACGCTGCCGGTGTCGGGTTTCTCCATGCCGCCGAGCAGGCGCAGCAGGGTGGTCTTGCCCGCGCCGTTGAGGCCGAGCACGACGACCTTGGTGCCGCGGTCGATCGCGAGGTCGACGCCGGTGAAGATCTCCAGCGAGCCGTACGATTTGGACAGTCCGTCGGCGGTGAGCGGGGTGCGCCCGCACGGGGCCGGGGCCGGGAACTTGATGTGCGCGACCTTGTCGGCCTGGCGCTGGTCGTCCAGGCTCGCGAGCATCTGCTCGGCGCGGCGGGCCATGTTCTTCGCCGCGACGGCCTTCGTGGCCTTCGCGCCGAGTTTCGCGGCCTGTGCCTGCAGGGCGGCGGCCTTCTTCTCCGCGTTGGCCCGCTCCCGGCGGCGGCGCTTCTCGTCGGTCGCGCGCGCTTCCAGGTAGCGGTTCCAGGTCATGTTGTAGTTGTCCAGCTCGCCGCGGGTGGCGTCGAGGAACCAGACCTTGTTGACGACCTCGGCCAGCAGTTCGACGTCGTGGCTGATCACCACGAGACCGCCCTCGTGGCCCTTGAGGAAGCCGCGCAGCCAGTTGATCGAGTCGGCGTCGAGGTGGTTGGTCGGCTCGTCGAGCAGCAGGATGGTGTCGGAGCGGCCGGAGGCCCCCACGTCGGAGGCGGCGAACAGGATGCGGGCCAGCTCGACGCGGCGGCGCTGGCCACCGGAGAGGGTGCGCAGCGGCTGGGCGAGGACGCGGTCGGCCAGGCCGAGGTTGGCGCAGATGCGGGCGGCCTCGCTCTCGGCCGCGTACCCGCCCAGGGAGGCGAAGCGTTCCTCGAGGCGGCCGTAGCGGCGGATCGCCTTGTCCCGCTCGGCGTCGTCGACCAGCTCGGACATGGCGGTCTGGGCCTTCTCCATGTCGCGCAGCAGGGTGTCGAGGCCGCGGGCGGACAGGACGCGGTCCTTGGCCGTGACGGAGAGGTCACCTTCGCGCGGGTCCTGGGGCAGGTAGCCGAGCTCGCTGCCGCGGCGCACCTCGCCCGCATAGGGCTCGCCCTCGCCCGCGAGGACCTTCAGGGTGGTGGTCTTGCCGGCGCCGTTGCGCCCGACCAGGCCGATGCGATCGCCCGGCTGGATGCGCAGGGTGGTGTCGGAAAGCAGAATGCGCGACCCGGCGCGCAGTTCGAGGCCGGTGGCCGTGATCAAGAGAACTCCCGGATGGCGGGGGTGGACGGGTGGCATCGACGGGCCTGCCGGACAGGCGGCCCGGAGCTACTCCAACTGGACGTCCACGAGACCCAGTGTACGGATCACGGTCCAGCGATTTTCCCCGCGGTGGCGGGTCTCACCACGCCACCAAGGTAGCTGGGTGGTCATCCCGTCGCCTGACACTGGACGATCACCTTGAGCCAGGGCCGCAACCCCCGCTGGGTCCGGCGGCCGAACATGCCAACCTTGCGGCCCTGGGTCAAGGTGATATGCACAAAACGGAAGGCGACGGGATGACCACCCAGCGCAACCACCTCGCCAAGGTGAGACGAGGCACCCAACCCCTGGTCATCCCGGAGCCTGCCCGTCCGGCGAGGACTCTTTTGATCTTTTCCCTGCGCTT
>NZ_JBEXTX010000194.1:0-8764 GCF_040614175.1 Amycolatopsis sp. NPDC006131 | reverse complement strand
ACCCGCTACGACAAGTTGGCCACGCTCTACCGCGCCGCCATCCTCATCCACGACGTCATCACCTGGACAAAGACATTGTCAGACACGGCCTAGCCCCGTAGCGGGATCAACTCCCCAGCCGGGGCGGTTCGTACGCCCGCACCGGCGGCAGCGGCCCCTCGTACCGACTCACTGCCACCAGGACGTGCGCTCCACTGGTGGCCTGCGTCAGCGTCGACGTTCCGGCGTCGCGGGTCAGCACGTTCACGTTGCCGTTCACGCAGTCCGCCACATCCGGCGCGCTCGGGTCGAACCACGCGCCGGTGTGCATCTGCGCCACCCCGCGCAGCAGCGCGTCCGTCACGACGACACCCGCGAGCAGGCTGCCCTGCGCGCTGCGCACCAGCGCGACATCACAGTCGGCGAGGCCACGGGCGGCCGCGTCCGCCGGGTGCAGGCGCAGCGGCTCGCGGCCCGCGACCTTCGTCGACTGGCTGGCCGCGCCCATGTCCAGCTGGCTGTGCAGCCGGTGCGAGGGCTGGTTGCACAACAGGTGCAGGTCGAACTCGGCGGCCAGCCGCGAACCCCACCACTGTGCCGGCTCCCGCCACTGCGCGTGCCCCGCGATGTCCGGCAGACCGAAGCCCGCCAGCGTCTCCGAGAACAACTCGATCCGCCCGGTCGGCGTCCCCAGCGGGTGCTCCGCCGGATCGGCCCGGAAGGCCTCGAAAGCCCGGTCCGGGTGCGGTTCCCGCGGCAACGCCACCCCACCCTCGCGCCCGTCGAACGGCGGCGCGGGCGGCGACCCCGGCGCGACCCGCCACTCCTCGTAGATCCGCTCCAGCCACTGCCGCGAATCCAGCCCCTCGGCGAAATCGGCGCCGAGCCGCTCGGCGAGCCGCGTGTAGATCCAGAACTCCTCACGCGCCTCGCCGTGCGGAGGCACCGCCCGCGGCACCGCGCGCAGCCGGGTGTCGCCCGCGCCGGCCGCCAGGTCGTCGCGTTCCAGCGTGCTCGCCACCGGCAGGACCACGTCCGCGTGCCGCGCGGTGGGCGTCCAGTGGGTCTCGTGCACGACGAACGTGTCCAGCCGGGACAGCGCCCGGCGCAGCCGCCGCAGGTCCTGGTGGTGGTGGAACGGGTTCCCGCCCGCCCAGTAGGCGAGCTTGACCTCCGGCAGCCGCAACCGACCGCCGTTGTAGGGGATCTCCTCGCCCGGATGCAGCAGCAGGTCGCTGATGCGGGCGCACGGGATGAAGTCCGGCACCGGGTTGCGCCCCTGCGGGAAGGTCGGCAGCGGCGGCCCCGCGATCCCCACGCCGTAGTCGCCCATCGAGCCGAACCCGTGCGTGAACCCGCCGCCGGGCAGCCCGATCTGGCCGAGGAACGCCGCCAGCGTCAGCGCCGCGAACACCGGCTGCTCGGCCCGTTCGCCGCGCTGCAGCGCGTAGACGACGTTGACGAGCGTGCGCCCGGCCGCCATCCGGTGCGCGAGCCCGCGGATCACACCGGCCGGGGTGCGGCTGATCCGCTCGGCCCACTCAGGTGTCTTGGGCACGCCGTCCACGTCCCCGAGCACGTACCGGCGGACCCGCTCGGCGCCCACCGTGTAGGTCGCGAGGAACTCCTCGTCGGCCAAACCGTCGGTGACGAGCACGTGGATGAGCGCGAGGATCACAGCGGTGTCGGTCGCGGGCATCACGCCGATCCACTCCGCGCCCAGATCGGCGAACACGTCGTCCCGCTGGGCCGATAGCACCACCACCTCCGTGCTGCGGCCTGCTTCCCGGGCGAGACCGGACCCGGCGTGCCGCGCGTGACCGCCCGGCACGACCCACGTGTTGGACCGCCGCAGCCCGCCGAAACTGACCAGCAGGTCGGTGTGCTCGGCGATGTCGTTCCACGACACGGGTTTCACCCGAAGGTCCACAGTGGCGGGTGCGCCGATCAGGTGGGGGAGCAGCACCATGCTCGCGCCGCGGCTGTAGTCGTTGACCGACCGCGTGTAACCGCCGATCGTGTTCAGGAACCGGTGCAGCTGGCTCTGCGCGTGGTGCAGCCGCCCCGCGCTGCCCCAGCCGTAGGAACCGCCGAAGATCGCCCGGTTGCCGAACATCGACCTGACCCGCGCCAGCTCACCGGCGAGCAGGTCCAGCGCCGTGTCCCAGCCGACCTCGACGTACTCGTCGTCCGGTGCGCCGCGCCGGTCGTCCGGCCCCGGCCCCCGCTCCAGCCAGCGACGGCGCACCGCGGGACGTGCCACCCGGGACCGGTGCCCGTGCGCGCTCGCCACGTTGCCGATCGCCGGCGCGGCGTCCGGATCGTCCGGGTACGGCCGGGCGGCGACGACGTCGCGGCCGTCGGCCGACACCTCCACCCGGTAGGTTCCCCAGTGCGCGCTCATCTCGCTCGTCCGGCCCACGGCCCCGACACTAACCACACGCGCGCCGTGGTTCCCGCATCCGGCCGATCAGACTCCTCGATGGGATCCCATCCCCATTTCGTCTTGGACCCCGCGGCGCGCCCGCTCGTAGGTTCCCAGCCATGCAGACCTCCCGCGTCAGACCACCCGGCCGCATCACCCGGTTGATCGCCGGCCTCGCCGCCGTCGTCGTCCTCGCCGCGTGCGCGCCGGGCACGGCGAACACGGGAAGCGGCTCCGGCGAGCCGAAACCGGGCGGCGACATCACGTTCCTGATCGACTCGCTCGGCGACACCTGGATCCCCAACAACAGCGCCATCTCCAGTTTCCAGGGCCACATCTGGGGACACGTGACCGACAAGCTCGTCTACGTCGACGACAACGGCGCGGTCAGCCCGTGGATCGCGGAGCGCTGGGAGCAGAACGCCGACGCCACCGAATTCACGCTGCACCTCAAGCAGGGCGTGACGTTCTCCGACAGCACCCCGCTGGACGCGGCCGCCGTGCTGGCCAATCTCGACATCTGGGCGAAGGGCGACACGGCCCGCGGCATCAACCCGATCGGCCTGTTCCCGAAGACCTACGACCACGCACAGGTGGTGGACCCGGCCACCGTCAAGGTGTTCTTCCGCGCCCCGACCCTCGGGTTCATCCCGACACTCGGCTACCACGGCTCGATCCTGATCTCGCCGAAGACCCTCGCGCTGCCCGCAGACCAGCAGGCCGACCTGTCCAACGACATCGGCAGCGGGCCGTTCGTCGTCGCCTCCTGGAAGGAAGGCGACAGCGTGGTGCTCAAGAAGCGGGCCGACTACAACTGGGGACCGCCCGCGCTGGGCCACCAGGGACCGGCCTACCTGGACTCGATCACCTACAAACTCGTCGCGGAGCCGTCGGTGCGCACCGCCGCCGTCCAGTCCGGCCAGGCCGACGTGGCCTACAACCCCTCGCCGCAGGAGCTGGCGTCGTTCAAGGCGCAGGGCTTCACCACCGCCACCCCGCGCTACCTCGGCTTCGTCAACGGATACGCGATCAACACCAAGGTCGCGCCCTTCGACGACATCCGGGTGCGGCAGGCGCTGCAGCACGGCATCAACCGCGACGAGATCATCTCCACGGTCTACACACCGGACTGGCAGCCCGCGAAGTCGTTCATCCAGAGCAATGTGCCCGGCGTGACCGACCACAGCGCCGACTTCGCCTACGACGAAGCCACCGCGAACCGCCTGCTCGACGAGGCGGGCTGGGTGCGCGGCGCCGACGGTGTGCGCACCAAGGACGGCAAGCAGCTGGCGCTGACCCTGTTCCCCAACCCCTACCTGGCGACCTCGAAGTCGATCGACGAGCTGGTCGCGCAGCAGCTCGGCAGGATCGGCTTCAAGGTGACGCTCCAGGCGTTCGACGTGGTCACCTACAGCTCCCGCGTCGACAAGCCCGGCAACCCGAACGTGCCCGCCTACGAGATCACCCGCAGCTTCATCGACGCGGGCACCGTCGCGGGCGTGCTCACCGACGCGAACAAGGGCGAGAACTGGTTCGGCCTCGGTCAGAGCGACGCCGAACTCGTGCGGCTGGGCGCCGCGGTGGCCGGCGCCAAGACCGTCGCCGACCGCGACGCGGCGCTCGACCAGCTGCAGGGACACGTGCTGCGGCAGGGCTACTTCGTCCCGCTCACGCAGATCGTGCAGCGGATCTACCTGCAGTCGCCCAAGCTGCAGGGCGTGACCTACAACGGGATCGCCTACGCCAGCTACTACACCGCCTGGCTCGGCTGAGGTCCCCGTCATGAACCGCGACTACGCGACCTACGCCCTGCGGCGCGTCCTGCAGGCGATCGTGGTCATCCTGCTGGCCTACGTGTTCACGTTCGTGGTCATCAGCGTGCTGCCCGGCGACCCGGTCTCGGCCACGCTGAACAACCCGCAGAACGCGTTCACGCAAGACCAGATCCGCGACATCATCGCCTACTACGGGCTCGACCAGCCGGTGTACGTGCAGCTGTGGGGGTCGCTGTCGCGGTTCGTGACCGGGGACCTCGGCCTCTCGCTGCGCACGCACCTGCCGGTGAGCCGCATGATCGGCGAGGTCCTGCCCTCCACGCTCGCCCTCGCCGCCGCCGCCCTGGCCGTGGCGCTGGTGCTCGCGCTGGCCATCGCACTGGGCACCCGCTACCTGCCCCGGCGCTACGGCCAGGGCGTGCTGCGGGCCTTCCCGTCGCTGTTCCTGTCGATGCCGAACTTCGTCATCGGCCTGGTGCTGATCCAGGTGTTCGCGTTCCAGCTCGGGCTGTTCCGGGTGATCGACTCCGAGGGCTCGTGGGCGACGTTCTTCGCCGCGGTCGCCCTCGGCATCCCGGTCTCCGCGCAGGTCGCCGAGGTGCTCGTGGCCAACCTCGATCACGAGTCCCGGCAGGACTACGCGTTCCTCGCCCGGTCCCGCGGGCTCGGCAAGACCCGGCTGTTCTTGCGGCACCTGCTCAAACCGTCCGCGCTGCCGGTGGTCACCGTGCTCGCGCTGGTGGTCGGGGAGCTGCTCGGCGGCGCCGTGATCACCGAGCAGATCTTCGGGCGCACCGGGATCGGCAGCCTGGTGCAGCGGTCGGTGACCGCGCAGGACCTGCCGGTGCTGCAGGCGGTGGTCTCGCTCGCGGCGGTCGCGTTCGTCGTGGTCAACCTCCTCGCCGACCTCGTCTACCCGCTGCTCGACCCGCGCGTGCGGTTGCTGCCCGAACGGCGGCGGACGGAGGTGGCGGCATGACGGTCTCCGCGGTCTCCGCCGCCCGCCCGGCCACCCGGCGCCGCGTGGCGGTGCCGCCCACGGTGGTGCTGTCGTTCGCCGTGGTCGCGGTCGTGTTGTCCTGGGCGCTGCTGCCCGGTCTGTTCACCGGCCAGGACCCGGCCGCCGGCGTGCCCGCGGACAAGTTCCTGCCTCCCGGCGCCGGGCACTGGTTCGGCACCGACCACCTGGGCCGCGACCTGTTCAGCCGGGTCGTGCACGGCACCGCCACCTCTGTCGGCAGCGCGCTGATCGCCGTCGGCATCGGCGTCGTGGTCGGCGGGGTGATCGGGCTCGTCGCCGGGTTCGCCGGCGGCTGGACCGACAGCGCGCTCGCGCGGCTGGTCGACGTGCTGCTGGCGATACCGCAGTTCCTGCTCGCCGTCATCGTCGTCAGCGCGCTCGGCTTCCAGACCGTCAACGCCGCGGTCGCCACCGGGGTGTCCGCGGTGGCCGTGTTCGCCAGGGTGATGCGGTCCGAGGTCATCAAGACCCGGCGTGCCGTGTTCGTCGAAGCGGCCTACCTGCAGGGCGGGTCGCGGTGGCACATCCTGCTGCGCCACGTGCTGCCCAACGCCTCCCGCTCGGTGCTGACCCTCGCGGTGCTCCAGTTCGGACTGTCCATTCTGGTCATCGCCGGGCTGGCGTTCCTCGGCTACGGCGACCCGCCGCCCGCCTCGGACTGGGGCCTGCTCATCTCGGTGGGCAAGGACTACCCGCTGGCCCCCTGGCTGGTCTACGCGCCCGCGCTCGTCACGATCGCCACCGTCCTCTCCGTGAACAGGATCAGCCGATGGCTCCGCAAGACGAACTGACCCTCGACCGCCCCGCGGCGGCCACGACCACCGGCACGCTGCTGCGCGTGCGGGACCTCACCGTCGCCTACGGCCACCACCAGGTCGTCACCGGCGTGAACTTCGAGCTCCCGCGGGCGGGCAGCCTCGCGCTCATCGGCGAATCCGGCTCGGGCAAGTCGACCATCGCCCGCACGCTGCTGCGCCTGCTGCCCGAGGCCGCCCGGGCGCGTGGCGCAGCCGAGTTCGACGGGCAGGACGTCCTGTCGCTGCCCGAACGCCGGTTCCGCCGCCTGCGTGGCCGCCGCATCGGGTACGTGCCGCAGGACCCGGCCAGCTCCCTCAACCCGGTCCGCACCATCGGCGCGCAGGCCAGGGAGGCCGCCGCGCTGCTGGACGAGCCGAGCGCGGCCCGGCGGCACGAGCGGATCCTGGAGACCTTCGCGCAGGTCGGGCTCGACGACCCGCGACGCGTCTACGACTCCTACCCGCACCAGCTCTCCGGCGGCATGCTGCAACGCGTCCTCATCGGGCTGGCCGTGCTGCCGGGACCCGAGCTGCTCGTCGCCGACGAGCCGACCTCGGCGCTGGACGTGACCATCCAGCGGCGCATCCTCGACCTGCTGTCCCGGCTGCGTGCCGATCTCGGCATCGGCCTGCTGCTCATCACCCACGACCTGGCGATCGCCGCGGAGCGCGCCGACTCGCTGGTCGTGCTCAAGGACGGGGTGGTGCAGGACGCCGGGCCCACCGCGGAGGTGTTCTCCTCGCCCGAGTCGGACTACACGCGGCGCCTGCACGCCGACGTCCCGGCGCTCAACCCGGACCGCTACCGCCGGTTGCGCGACGCCGAGCGGCCCACCGGGGCCAGGCCCAAGATCGACGTCCGCGGGGTGACGAAGACCTTCACGGTCGGCGGCCGCGCGCTACGGGCCGTGGACGACGTGTCGTTCACCGTCGGTGCGGGCACCACGCACGCGCTCGTCGGCGAATCCGGCTCCGGGAAGACGACCGCCATCCGCCTGCTGCTCGGCCTCGAACGCGCCGACTCGGGCCGCATCGAGGTGGCAGGCGAGGAGGTGACCGGCGGCTCGCACGCCGCGCTGCGGTCGGTGCGGCGGCACCTGCAGCTGGTCTACCAGAACCCGTACACCTCGCTGGATCCGACGTGGAAGGTGGAGCGCCTGGTGCGGGAGCCGCTGGACCGGTTCCGCGTCGGGACCCGGCGGGAACGCGCCGACCGGGTCCGCGAGGCGCTGGACGCCGTCGGGCTGGCGGCCGAGCTGCGCGGCCGCAAGCCGGCGGCGCTGTCCGGTGGTCAGCGGCAGCGGGTCGCCATCGCGCGGGCGCTGGTGCTGCGGCCGGACGTGATCGTGCTGGACGAGCCGACCTCCGCGCTCGACGTCACCGTGCAGGCCGGCATCGTCGAGGTGCTCCTGTCGCTGCAGGCCGAGCTGGGGCTGACGTACGTGTTCGTGTCGCACGACCTCGCGCTGGTGCGCCAGCTCGCGCACACCGTGTCGGTGATGCGGCAGGGGCGGGTCGTCGAGAGCGGGCCGGTGAAGTCCATTTTCGACAGTCCGCGCGAGCCCTACACCCGCACGCTCATCGACTCGATCCCCGCCGGCGCGCAGGAGCTGTCGTGACGGGGCGCAGGCTCGGCTTCAACACGCGGGTGTCGTTCAGCGACGACCCGGGCGCGGGGCTGCGGGCGGGCATCGAGCTGTTCCGGGCGGCCGAGGCGCTCGGCTACCAGTCCGGCTGGGCCTACCAGCGGCACTTCGACCACTACCTGTCCTCGCCGCTGCCGTTCTTCGCCGCGGCCGGGCAGCACACGCGGCACATCACTCTCGGCAGCGCGGTGATCCCGATGCGCTACCAGGACCCGGTGCTGCTGGCCGAGGCCGCGGGCACCACGGACCTGCTCATCGGCGGCCGCCTCCAGCTCGCCGTGTCCACCAGCGGCAACGCCACCTGGGACGCGGTGTTCGGCGCCGCCGGCACGGACGCGCGCACCGAAGCCGAGCGCCGCCAGGAGCGGTTCCTCGACGCGATCGCCGGAGCGGCGCTGCACATCGTGGACGGACCGGGCCAGGGCGCGCCGGTGGGCACGCAGCTGCGCGTCACCCCGCACAGCCCCGGCCTGCGCTCCCGGATCCGGCAGGGCGCGGGCAGTCTGGGATCGGCGGCGCGGGCGGCCGAACTCGGCATCGGGCTGATCACCGGGACGGTGCTGCACGACGTCCCGGAGGGCGCCAGTTTCGGCGAGCACCAGGCGCGCCTGATCGACGTCTACCGCACCACCTGGCGCGACAAGCACGGCATCGAGCCGCCGCCGGTCGCCGTCGCCGCCTCGATCCTGCCCGGCACCACGGCCGAGCTGCGAGGCATCTACGCCGCCTACGACCGGCAGCGGCGCACCGAGGGCATGGCCGCGTCCCGCCCGAAGGGCGCGCTGACCCCGGTGATCGGCGCGGACCTCCCGGCCGGGATGCGGATGAGCCCGGTCTTCCACGGCACGCCCGACGAGGTCACCGAGGCCGTGCTCGCCGACCCCGGCCTGGCGGCCGCCGAGGAGATCGTGCTGTTCCTCCCGCCGGCCTTCGGGCTCGCGCAGAACGTGCGGCTGCTGACCGACGCCGCGCGGACGGTCGCCCCGAACCTCGGCTGGGACGGCGGCCCCGCGCGGGAACGGTGAGCCGGCGCCGGGAACGGAGCCGCTGACCGGCAGCTTCGACGGCACCGACGGGGTCTGCCAGCTCAGCGCGGCCCGTACCTCGGAGATGTTCTGCCC
>NZ_JBEXTX010000193.1:0-8785 GCF_040614175.1 Amycolatopsis sp. NPDC006131 | reverse complement strand
GGCGGCGGCTACCCCCAGCAGCCCGGGCAGCCCCAGGGCGGGCCGCAGCAGCCCGGGTACCCGCAGGGCGGGCAGCCGGGCTACCCGCAGACCCCGCCGCCCGGGTTCCCCGGTGGGGCGCAGCAGTTCGGCCAGAACCCCTACGCCGACTCCTACGCCACGCAGCAGTTCCCGGGCGGGCCGGGCGGTGAGCCGCCGAAGAAGAAGACCGGCCTGATCGTCGGCATCGCGATCGCCGCGGTGGTCGTCATCGGCGGCGCGGTCGCCGCGATCCTGCTGCTGACCGGTGGCGACGACAACAACACCTCCGCCGCCCCCAGCACGAGCGCCGCCCCGCCGGCGAGCTCGAGCGAGAAGGCGCCCAGCAGCTCCCGCACGCCGACGTCGAGCTCGACGCCGAAGGGCACCGCCGCGCCGGGCGCGAAGTCCACGCCCGAGGAGACCGCGCAGGCGATCGCCACCGCCTACAGCACCGGGGACAAGGCGACCATCCAGTCGATGGTGTGCGCGAGCCGCCCGCAGTCGGTGCCGGACATCCCGTCGGGCATCACCGTCACCGTGACCGGCAGCCCGGACGTCACCGGCGACACCGCCTACGTCCCGGTGCACGCGGTCGGCCCCGGCGGCACCAACGACTTCGAGCTCGGCCTCGCCAACGAGGGCGGCGTGTGGTGCTACCTGGGCGACCGGACCAACTGACGGAGGACCTCAGCCGCGGCTCGGCCTGCGCTGCGGCCGCGGCGGGGTCACCCCGTCGGCCAGCCGGCGCGTGGTGAGCAAGAAGGCGGTGTGCCCGACCATCCGGTGTTCCGGGCGCACCGCCAGGCCCACCACGTGCCAGGGCCGCACGAGGCTCTCCCACGACTCGGGCTCGGTCCAGCCCTGCATCTCCCGCAGCGCCTCGGTGACCCGCGACAGCTGGGTCACCGTCGCCACGTAGACGACCAGCACCCCGCCCGGGACGAGGCTGCGGTGGACGGTGTCGAGCACCTCCCACGGCGCCAGCATGTCCAGGATCACCCGGTCGACCTCGCCACTGTGGTTCTTCAGGTCGTCGACCTTCAGCGTCCAGTTCGACGGCCGCTCCCGGAAGAACCGCTCCACGTTCTTGACCGCGTGCTCGGCGTGGTCCTCGCGCACCTCGTAGGACAGCACGCTGCCCTCCGGGCCCACCGCGCGCAGCAGGGAGCAGGTCAGCGCGCCGGACCCGGCGCCGGCCTCCAGCACCCGCGCGCCCGGGAAGATGTCGCCCCACATCACGATCTGCGCCGCGTCCTTGGGGTAGATCACCTGCGCGCCGCGCGGCATGGACAGCACGTAGTCCGCCAGCCGCGGCCGCAGCGCCAGGTAGGCGGTGCCGCCGACGGACGTGATCACCGAGCCCTCCGGCTTGCCGATCAGGTCGTCGTGCTTCAGCGCGCCGCGGTGGGTGTGGTACTCCTCCCCCTCGGCGAGCACCAGCGTGTAGTTCCGCCCCTTCGGATCGGTCAGACGCACCCTGTCGCCCGGGCGGAACGGCCCGCTCACCTGCACTTGATTGACTCCTCGAAACTCGCGCGATCGCAGCGCTCGATCTTCGCAGACCCGCCGGTCAGCGGACGCGGCGGGCCGACAGCGCCGAGCGCAGGTCCTCCCGGCGCAGCACCCCGGCCGGGCGGCCCTCGTCGTCGACCACGAGGAACTGCCACGCGGCGGTCTCGCGCACCCGCTCGGCGATCTCCTCCCCCGGTTCGGAGGCGAGCAGCACGGTCTCGGCGCGGATCGGCTCCGCGGCGAGCTCCGCCGGGGCCTGCGGCGACGTCTCGGCGAGCCGTTCGGCGGCGCCCTCGTCGAGCAGCCCGGCCGCGACGCCGTCCGCGCGCACCAGCACCACTCCCCTGCCCGCCGCGGCCGCGAGCGCGTCCGACACCGGGCTCTCCGCGGGCAGCTGCAGCACCGGCCGGGTCAGCTCGGTGACCGCGAGCCCCTCCGGCCAGCCGCGGTTGGCGTCGGCGGCCAGCTCCGACGCGGCGCCGGCGGCGACGAACCACGCGGTGACCACGCACACGCCCAGCCGCAGCCAGCGGTCCTCGGTGCCGGAGACCATGCCGAACATCGCCCACACCAGCAGCCCGGCCGCGACGATCCCGCCGCCCACGACGGCCGCGCGCGTGCCGCTGGCGCGGCGCCCGGTGACCGCCCACACGCCGGCGCGGAGCATGCGCCCGCCGTCCAGCGGCAGGCCGGGCAGCAGGTTGAACACACCGACCGCGAGGTTGGCCACGGCGCACTCGGCGACCAGCAGCCACACCGCCCCGTCCGGCGGCACGGCGAACATCAGCAGGCCGCAGAACGCCGCGAGCAGCACGGACACGACCGGCCCGGCGGCGGCGATCAGCCCCTCCTGCCCCGGCCGCCGCGGGGTGCGGGCCACTTCGGACAGACCGCCGAGCAGGAACAGCCGCAGCCGCCGCACCGGGATCCCCATCCGCAGCGCCACCACGCAGTGCCCCAGCTCGTGGGCCAGCACGGACAGGCCGAGCAGGACGGCGAACGCCGCGGCCAGCGTCCACGACGTGGCCGCGGTCGCGCCGGGCAGGAGCCGGTCGACGAGCGGCTGGTAGAGCACCACCACCACGAGCGAGCCGACCCACCAGGACGGGGCCAGCAGCACCGGCACGTCCTGGACCCGGAACAGCAGCAGGCCGCCGTCGGCGGTGGTCAGCACCCGCCTCGGCTGGTTTCGTCCGTGCTCGCCGGTCGCGGCCATGCCGGACAGGGTAGAGCGTGTGGTGTCAGACGGCCGTGACCCGCCGCGGCGCGCGGCGTCGCGATCTTGTCGGACCCCTCGTTTAGGGTGCGGGGTATGGCTCAGACGGCGACCACGGATCCCCAGCTCGGCGTGCGCCGCCCCGCGCTGTCCCCCTCGCGGGCCAGCGACTTCAAACAGTGCCCGCTGCTCTACCGCTTCCGGGCGGTCGACCGGCTGCCGGAGGTGCCGACGAAGGCGCAGCTGCGCGGCACGCTCGTGCACTCGGTGCTGGAGCGGCTGTTCGCGCTGCCCAAGACCGACCGCGAACCGGACCGCGCCCGCGAGCTGCTCGCGCCCACCTGGAGCGAACTGTCGGCCGACAACCCGGAGTGGGCCGAGCTGTTCGACGGCGAGGACGTGCAGGGCTGGCTGGAGTCGGCCACCAAGCTGCTGGACAGCTACTTCCAGCTGGAGGACCCGCGCCGGTTCGACCCGGAGGCGTGCGAGCTGCACGTCGAGCTGGAGCTGGAGTCCGGGGTCCGGCTGCGCGGGTACGTCGACCGGCTGGACGTCGCGCCCACCGGCGAGATCCGCGTGGTGGACTACAAGACCGGCGCCGCGCCCCGCGAGATCGGCGAGGCCAAGGCGATGTTCCAGATGAAGTTCTACGCCGTGGTGCTGTGGCGCCTGCGTGGCGTGGTGCCGCGCCAGCTGAAGCTCATGTACCTCACCGACGGCCAGTCGCTCGCCTACGCCCCGGACGAGGCCGAGCTGCGCCGCTTCGAGCGCACGCTGGAGGCGATCTGGCAGGCGATCCTCAAGGCGGGCAAGACCGGCGACTTCCGGCCGAGCCCCAGCAGGCTGTGCGACTGGTGCGCGCACCAGTCGCTGTGCCCGTCGTTCGGCGGCACGCCACCGGAGTACCCGGGCTGGCCGGAGCCGGACCCGGGTGTGGAAACCGCACTGGACCGTGCTGACTGACGTGGGCGGATTGAGATGACGGAGAACGCTTTCTACCTGCCGCTGGGCGGCGATCGCTACCAGCCGACGGAGCACACGGCCGGGCCGTGGACCCCGGAGGCGCAGCACTTCGGGCCGCCGTCGGCGCTGCTCGCCCGCGCGCTGGAGAACCTGGCCGCCGACCGGCCGGGGCTGCTGGCGCGGGTCACCGTGGAGATCCTCGGCCCGGCGCCGCTGACCGAGCTGTCGCTGCGGTCCTGGGTGGAGCGTCCAGGCCGGTCGGTCGAGCTGCTCGGCGCGGAACTGCACGACGGCACGCGGGCGGTGGCGCGGGCTTCGGCGTGGCGGATCGCCGAGGCCGACACCACGGACGTGGCCACTGAGGAGCCGGCGCCACCGTCCCCCGAGGACTGCCGTCCGGCGTCGTGGCCGGACACCTGGGGCCGCGGCGGCTACCTGGGCGCGATGGAGTGGCGGCTCATCGCGGGCTCGCCCGCGGAGCCGGGGCCCGCGTGGGTGTGGGGCAGGCAGCGGGTCGAGCTGGTGGCCGGGGAGAAGCCGACGCCGCTGCAGCGGCTGTTCGCGGTCGCCGACACCGGCAACGGCGCGTCGAACTTCCTGGACCCGGCGAAGTGGTGGTTCATCAACAGCGAGCTGACCGTGCACCTGCGGCGCGCGCCGGTCGGCGAGTGGATCGCGCTGGACGCGCGCACGCTGGTCGGCCCGTCCGGGGTGGGCACGGCCACCAGCACGCTGTCCGACGTACGGGGCCAGGTGGGCCACGGCGCGCAGGCGCTGATGGTGCGGACACGCTGACGGGCGTGACCGTCCCCCGCGAGCCGCACGAGATCCACTACTCTGCGGCCAGAACCGACTGACCTGGGAGCGCTCGAGTGCAGATCACCTCGGTGGTCAACCAGAAGGGCGGCGTCGGCAAGACGGCGCTGAGCGTCGGGGCCGCCGCGGCGCTGGCCGAACGCGGCCGCCGGGTGCTGCTGATCGACCTCGACCCGCAGGGGCACGCGACCACGGAGATGCTGGGCCTGGAGGAGGTGCCCGCGCAGGCGCCGAGCCTGGCCAAGGCGCTCACCAAGATGTGGAAGGGGCCGGTCGAGGAGCTGATCGTGCCGCACCGGCGCAGCAACATCGGCCCCGGCGGCGCGTTCGACGTGATCCCGACCTCGCCCGGCATGTTCGACCTGGTGCGCAGGCTCGACCAGTTCCGGGTGCCGGGCTGGCAGCTGGCGCGGGTCGTGCAGTTCGCCAACTACGACCACGTGATCATCGACTGCCCGCCCGCCCTGGACGTGCTGACGAACAACGCGCTCGCGGCGACGCACGGCATCCTGGTGCCGGTGCAGCCGGACCGCACCAGCATCCGGGCGCTGCGGCTGCTCAACGACCAGCTGTACTACGTGCAGACCGCGCTCAACCGCCCGCCCATCCCCTATTTCGGGGTGGTGCCGGGCCTGTACCGGCGGCCGATGTCGGGGTACGCGGTGGCGGCGCTGGAGGAGCTCAAGCAGTTCGGGTACCCGCTGCTGGCGCACGTCCCGCTCGGGGTGGTGATGAACGAGGCCGCCGCGCACGGCATGCCGGTCACGACGTTCGCGCCGGAGACCACCCAGGCGTTCGCCTTCCGCGAAATCGCGGCGGTGCTGGACGGGCACCTGGCGCGGCAGCAGCCGTCGGCCCCGATCCCCGCCGAGGACGACTTCGTGTTCGAGGACTTCATCACGCAGGTCGCGCAGACCCGCAACGAGAACGACAACGGCGCGCGGAAGAAGCTGTACGACCTGATGCCCAAGCGCCCCCGCGACTAGTGGAGCCGCGGTGAATCGCACGCCCGGCCGGGTCGTTCCGGCAACCGCTTTCCGCGGACGAGATCACCGCGATGGCCGAGCGCGCGTTCGGGGCGCCGCCGGTGTCCGCGGTGGAGCTCGGCGGTGGTCTGTACAACACCACCTACCGCGTGGAGCTGCCGTCCCGGGAGACCGTGGTCCTGCGGGCGGCGCCGGAACCCGCGCGGCAGTTCCGCGTCGAGCGGGAGCTGATGCGCAACGAGCACGCGAGCCTGCCGTTCTTCGCGCCGATCGCGCGGATGATGCCCCGGACGTTGTTCGCGGACTGGACGCGGGACATCGCCGGGCGGGACTACGTGTTCCAGACGTTCCTCCCCGGGATCCCGGCGCCGCGGGGACTGCGGGCGTACCCGCGTCCACAGTGGACCGCCTTCTACCGTGGCCTCGGCACGCTGGCACGCACTGTGCACGAGGTGCGCGGCCCCGCCTTCGGCCCGGTCGCCGGCCCGGCATTCGCCACGTGGAGCGAGGCGGTGCTGGCGTACTTCGCGGACACCGCCGCGGACCTCACCGACGCCGGTCTCGACGCCTCGGACGTGCTGGCCGTCGCCCGGCTGGCCGAGCAACGCCGGGCGGTGCTCGACGAGATCACCGAGCCCCGGCTGCTGCACGGCGACCTGTGGACCGCCAACGTGCTCCTCTCCCCCGGCGCGCCGGAGCCGGTGATCGACGGCGTGCTGGACCACGACCGGGCGTCCTGGGGCGATCCCGCCGCCGACTGGAGCCTGTACGCCGCGTCGCGGCCTGATCCCGTCCGGGACGCGTTCTGGGCGGGTTACGGGCGGACGGCGGACACTCCGCAGGCCCGCTGGCGGGCGCTGGTCTACCGGGCCCGGCACCTGGGCGCGGTGCGGCTGGAACGCCACCGGCTCGGCAACACCGACGGCGTCGCGGCGAGCTACTCCGAACTCGGGGCGGTCCTGGACGCGCTGGCCGTCGAACCGGCGCGCTAAACGCAGCGCCGTATAGGTCATTATACACTGCGCGTGGCGCAGCGGTGGGCGCGCTCCTCCAGATACCGCTGCTCCGGCACGCTCAAGGTGCCCCGCGCGGCGCGGCGGTACGCCTCCGCCGCCGCGGGGAGATCACCGGTCCGCTCCAGCAGGTGCGCGCGCACCGCGTCCACGCGGTGGTGCCCGGCCAGCGCCGGGTCCTCGGCCGCCACCGCCAGCTCCCGCAGCCCGGCCTCCGGACCGTCCACTTCGGCCACCGCCACCACCCGGTTCAACGTCACCATCGGCCCGGGCGCCACCGCCGCCAGCAGCTCGTACAACCCGGCGATCTCCCGCCAGTCGGTGTCCTCCGCCCGCGCGGCCTGCCCGTGCACGGCGGCGATCGCGGCCTGCAGCTGGTACGGGCCCACCGGCGCGGTCGTCAGCGCCCGCGTCACCAGCGCCGTGCCCTCGTCGATCATCGCCCGGTCCCACCGCGACCGGTCCTGCTCGGCGAGCGGCACCAGCGCACCACCGGGACCGGTGCGGGCGGCGCGCCGCGCGTCGGTCAGCAGCATCAGCGCGAGCAGGCCCGTCACCTCCCCCTCGTCGGGCAGCCGGGCGTGCAGCTGCCGCGCCAGGCGGATCGCCTCGGCGGTAAGGTCCACGCGCTGCAACGACTCCCCCGAACTCGCGGTGTGCCCCTCGGTGAAGACCAGGTACAGCACGTTGAGCACGGCGGCGAGACGCGGCCCGTACTCGTCCGGCGCCGGCGGCCGGAACCGGGCGCCGGCGGCCTTGATCCGCTGCTTCGCGCGGCTGATGCGTTGCGCGATCGTGGATTCCGGCACCAGGTAGGCCCGCGCGATCTCGGCCGTGGTGAGCCCGCCGACCGCCCGCAGCGCCAGCGCCACCTGCGATGCCGGGGTCAGCGACGGGTGGCAGCACAGCATGAGCAGGGTGAGCGTGTCGTCCACCGCGGGCACCGGCGCCGGGTCCGGTGGCGTCATCAGCGCGACGTTCTCCTCGCGGCGGCGGCGCGCGGTCTCCGATCGCCACAGCTCGATCCGCCGCCGGGACGCGGTGGTGATCAGCCAGCCCTTCGGGTTGTCCGGCATCCCCTGGGCCGGCCACTGCGTCGCGGCCGCGAGCAGCGCCTCCTGCACGGCGTCCTCGCACAGGTCGAAGTCGCCATAGCGGCGCACCAGCGCGGCGAGCACCTGCGGCGCCAGCTCGCGCAGCACCTCGGTCACGGCAGGAAGACGCTCAGGTCCTGCGTGGGGCGCACCTCGACCAGGCCGAGCCCGGCCTCCGGGATCCGCGCCGCCCACTCCACGGCCCGCTCCAGGCTCGCGCAGTCCAGCACGTAGAACCCGGCCAGCTGTTCCTTGACCTCGGCGAACGGCCCGTCCCCCGCGACGACCTGCCCCTCGGAGACCAGGACCCGCTTGCCGGTCTCCGGCGGCGCCAGCGACGCCGAGGTCACCACCTCCCCCGCCTCCTCCAGGTCGCGGTCGAGAGCCTCGTACGCCTTGAGCCCCTCCCGCTTCTCGTCGTCGGCCAGGCTTTCCCAGACCGCCTGGGATGCCGCGTTGCGGTAGATCAGCACCAGGAACTTCATCTGCCCTCCCGGACTCCTCACCCGGGATGTCGAGACCGGCTTCGCGGTCTCGACGTCACCCGTGGAAGCACACACCCTAACCGGAGGACGACGATGACCAGCACGAACGAAATCCACGCGGTGATCGAGGAGCAGGCGGCCGCCATCCGGGCCGGCGACGCGGACGCGGTCGTCGCCCGCTACGCGCCGGAGATCGTCGCGTTCACCCTCGCCCCGCCGCTGGCCCACGCCGCGGCCGAGATGCGCGACCCGGACAACCTGCGCGGCTGGTTCGCCGGGTTCGACGGCCCGGTCGACTACGAGGTCCGCGACCTGCGCGCCACCGTCAGCGGCGATCTGGCCTTCGCGCACAGCCTCAACCGCATGTCCGCGGTCCCCGCCGGCCACGACGAGCCGTTCACCCTGTGGTTCCGGTCGACGGTCTGCCTGCGCCGCGACGACGGCCGCTGGCTGATCGCGCACCAGCACCAGTCCACACCGTTCCACATGGACGGCACCTTCGCCGCCGCCCTGGACCTGGAGCCCTAGATGTGTTGTTTGGTGAGGTTGGTTCCGCGGCTGGCTGGGGTGTTGCCGCCGATGCCGGTGTGGGGTCGGTGGTAGTTGTACCAGTGCAGCCAGTCGGGGAACGCTGTTTGCCGGTGGGTTTCTGAGGTGTAGGGCTGGTGGTAGGCCCATT
>NZ_JBEXTX010000192.1:0-9151 GCF_040614175.1 Amycolatopsis sp. NPDC006131 | reverse complement strand
TAGTTCATCCGGCACCAACCGCAGCGACAACCGATCAACCACAGCCAAGATCATCGCTCACCAGCGGTCGATCACCACGTAAGACACGCTCTAAATGAGGAGATGACCGAGCACCTCGGCCACGAGAAGAACCGCGCTCAGCAGGACGTGATTCTACGAATGTGCGTAATGGAGCCCGGAAGAAGACGGTGCTGTCGGACGCGGTCGGCGAGGTGGAGATCGAGGTGCCGCGGGACCGGGAATCCACGTTCGAGCCGCAGATTGTGAAAAAGCGGCAACGTCGGCTCACCGATGTGGCCGAGATCGTGCTGTCACTGTATGCGAAGGGGATGACCACCGGGGAAATCTCGGCGCATTTCGCCGAGATCTACGGCGCCTCGGTGAGCAAAGAACCGATCTCCCGGATCACCGACAAGGTGGTGGCGGAGATGCAGGACTGGGCCAGCCGCCCGCTGGACGTCGTTTACGCCGCGGTGTTCATCGACGCGATCGTGGTCAAGGTGCGCGACGGCCAGGTGGCCAACCGGCCCTTCTACGCCGCCATCGGCGTCACGGTGGACGGCCGCAAGGACGTGCTCGGCCTGTGGGCCGGCACCGGTGGCGAGGGCGCCAAGTTCTGGATGAGCGTCCTGGTCGACCTGAAAAACCGCGGCGTGAAGGACGTGTTCTTCCTCGTCTGCGACGGCCTGAAAGGCCTGCCCGAGGTGGTGGAACAAGTGTGGCCGCAGGCGATCGTGCAAACCTGCATCATCCACCTCATCCGCAATTCGTTCCGGCTTACTTCGCGGAAATACACCGATGCGCTCAAACGGGACCTCAAAGCCATATACGAGGCGCCCAACGCGGCAGCGGCGGAAGCCGCCCTGCAGGAGCTGGACGATAAATGGTCCACCCAGTATCCGGCGCTGGTCCGGTTATGACGCAACGCCTGGACCGAGTTCGTGCCGTTCCTCATTACGACATCGAGATCCGGAAAATGATCTGCTCGACCAACGCGATCGAATCGCTCAATGCCCGCTACCGGCGGGCGGTGCGAGCCCGCGGCCACTTCCCAACCGAGCAGGCCGCCCTGAAGTGCCTGTACCTTGTGACCCGCAGCCTGGACCCCACCGGCACAGGCCGCGCCCGATGGACGATGCGCTGGAAGCCCGTACTCAACGCCTTCGCCATCACCTTCGGTGACCGGTGGCCGGCCGCCGAAACCTACTAACCGAACCGCCAGAAACACCGATCATGGGATAGACCCGTTTTCCGGAAGATGACTCCTCCGCCAGCGACGAGTTCGTACGTGTTCCTCCCGGTAAACGCCAGGTGACGAGTGACCAGGAGCCGTCGATCCACAGCTGTATTTCTGCGATGGGTGCGCGCGGGGCGAGCCACAGTCGCCAGTGTCCGTATCCGAGCCACCGGTCACCCGGGCGCACGTCGGTGAGGGTGTCGTTGTTCTTCGACCGGACGACGATGCGCAGACGGCGTCGTTCTCCGAGGTGGTCGAGGTAGTCCTCATGTTCGTCGCGAAGCTGGTGGGTGTTGCCAGAGTGAGCCGTGCCGATATCGCGAACGGTACCGTGGACCACGAGAGGATGCCGGATCTTCGGTGGTTGTTGGAGGTGGGCGGCGACCGTGTCAGCTTCGCTGGCGTGGAGGCAGAACTGGTTCCACCGCAGTTTCTTCCCGGCGTAGCGAGCGCGGAATCGGCGGGCCGCGTCGGGATCGTCGTCGAACTCGCGCAAGAGCCGCAGGATGCCGGCGGCGGTACTCAATGCAGGGACGAGCGTACGGTTGGTAACGCTCAGACGAGCAGTGGGCTCGCCAGTTGTGCTGGGCGGTCGTGAGTCGGGCGGTGCGATCGTGTCGGGGTCTGGGAGACGCAGCTCGTAGTCCTCGCCGTCTTTGACCAAGGTGCCGCGGCTGTCGCGGACGAGGTGCTCGGCGCGGTTCTTGAAGTCGTAGTCGCAGCCTGGGTCGTGTTCCCCGTTGCCGGTCAGCCGATAAAACGCCATTACCTGAGTCGTCCCGCCACGGGGAGTGCGGCGCGGGTAAGACGGCACCGCGATCACAGCGGTAGTGCAGGCACCGCAGCGCAGCGGCTTGCGTCGGTGCGATCTGGGCGGCGGTGATCGCGCTACACAAGGGCGACCTGGAGAGACAACTCCAACAACTCGCAGACCAGGCAGCGAAGGTGTTCCTCTATGCCTCCTCGAGCAGGCCGCGTCCATCCCCCGCGACGCCCGCACGACGCGGCTCGTACGCCGCCCTGCGTGTAGCCCGGGTCATCGAAAGAAACTCAGTGGGATCACCCTTATGGGCGAACGGCCTGGGCGGTCTCACGTGACCCCGTTTGCCTTGCCGGCGACCGCTGTCCCAATTTTGCCCCACTTACTGAAGGGTAACTGAAGCGAAATCCACAGTGGACTGATATTCGGCCCACCAAAAAAGATCGCCCGAACTGCGAAAAATCCACAGGTCGGGCGATCTTGAAGACTGTGGAGGTTAGGGGAGCTTACTCGAACATAAAAGACCAGGTCAGAGCCCTGGAAGAGCTCCGTGAGAAGCTTCCCAGCCTCGATACACCCGAGCCGACGTCGACCAAGCGCGACCGACCCCGCCGTGCCCGGCAACTCCGCACCGATCAAATCGAGCAGCTGATTGCCGGCTACCAGGCCGGCGCGACGGTGTACGAGCTCGGTGACCGGTTCGGCATCGAACGGCGAACTGTCAGCAACATCCTCCACCGGCACGGCGTGCCGATGCGCCGCCGTGGCCTCTCCCCCGACCAGGTCGACGACGCCATCTACCTCTACAAGCTCGGCTGGTCCCTGGCGCGAGTCGGCGACCACCTGGGCGTCAACCACACCACCGTGCTGACCAAACTGCGCGAACGCGGTATCCCCACCCGAGACACCCACGGACGTCCGCGCATCGAAGCAGGTGACCCTCGATGACCCGGCCCGCAGCTGAATCATCAACTCGATCAGGTTCGAACGGGGCCACCGTCGTTAAGGCCGTCACCGTGATCATGGGCGTCGTCGTCGGCCTCACCTTCCTCTTCGGCTTCGGCAACGTCCTCAACCTCGCGCTCCGACTTGGTGTGCCCGTCTGGGTCGCACCGCTCGTCGCACCCGCGGTCGATCTCTCGATCCTCGGGCTCCTGTTGGGCACCCGGCACCTCGCGCTCACCGGTGCCCCCGCGGACCTGCTGCGTCCAGCCCGCCGGCTGCTGATCTTCGCGAGCGTGGTCACGTTGGCGTTGAACGTGGCGGACCCACTCGTTGCGGGCGAGTACGGGAAGGCGGCGTTTGATGCTGTTGGACCGCTCCTCTTGATCGGCTGGGCAGAGGTCGGCCCCGGCTTCTTGCAGGCGATCGGTGCAACCAGCTCGTCGACAGGCGTACATGACGTCGTCGGAATCGACCAAGCAGACGTGCAGGTTCCGGAGACGCGGGAGGGCGACTCGGCGTGGCGTCAGGTCGAGCAAGAGGAGCTCGCGGTACGGGAGCAGGGCCGGCAGGTGCCTCGCAAGCGTCCGCCGGAGGTGCTCTTGGACCAGGCACGACGGGAGGATGCAGCTCATCGCGTGGCTCACCAGAAACCGATATCGGCCGATGCGTTGCGAGTTCGCCTCGGCATCGGCGCTACACAGGCGCGACGGCTCGTCAAGATCGTTCGTTCCGAGTTCGAAGAACGGGTCGCGGAAAGGCCGGCCGACGGGGGACCCGCGTATGAGGTCCGCCGTGCCGAGTCGACGCTGGTGGCCTGAAGAGGGCACCCGATATCGGCCGGGCGGACGTAACGGTCCGTGACGGCAGAACGATCTTTCGGACGACACGGCGTCGCCGAGTCGCGACGACCAGGCCGGCTCGACCTGGCAGAATCGGTGCTGATCAGGCCGGTCACCAGGGAGCGCCAGGACGGCGGCCTCTCCGGCCTGCCGCTCTGACCATATGGGCAAGGATCGAAGCGATTGGATACACCGTGAGTTCACCTGGGCAGCAGTGGGGCACCTGCTCGGACGCGCACCGAGCGTGCGCTCCGGCGGCTTCCGCAGCGCGTCTGGGCAGCGAGCGCGAGGGCCCAACGCGGATTTGACCCGAGGGGGCCGTAACCTGGGCGTATGTCGGGCGCGACCCGCAGCAGACATGCCGCGCGAGGATACCTCGCGCGGCTTGTCGCAGTGGTTGCCGTGCTTGCTGGCCTGGTTCTCGCCCACGGTTTGCAGTGCAACGACGGTATGACCGTGATGCACGCTGCTTCCGGCGCGAGCATGGCCGCCGACGCCACCCATGACTGCGGTGCCGCTGCGGTGACGGCTGCGGCGGTTGACGTCGTCTCCCCGGAGAGCATCCCACCTGTAGAAGCCAGCCAGCGGCTCGCCGACCGGTGCACGGCGTCCCATACCCGAGCGGTCGTTCTGGCCGCAGGCAGTTCACCTGGTTCACATGGCTTGGGCGGTCTGCTGGCGACCTGTCTGGCGTTCATCGTCGCGGTCGTGGCCGCCCTGGTGGGGCTGCGACCGACCGGGCTTCGGGGCATCGTCCCGATGCTTCGTTCCGCCCGTGTGGCGATGATGCGCGCGGCCCTGCCGCGGGCACCTAGCCTCGCGGAGCTCTGCCTGCTGCGGACGTAGGAGGAGTCTGCCCAGGTCACGGCGTTGCCGCTGGGTCCTTGGGCATTGACGCGTACTCCAGCTCTGTGCTGGAGGTCCTCTCATGTCCTCATCCCCCTTCTCCGCAGGAGGCTTTCGTGAATCTTGCAGCTGTCTTGGTCACCGGGTTGTTCGCCGGTGGTGTGTCCTGTGCCGCGGTGCAGGGCGGCCTGTTGACGGGTTTGATCACTCGGCAGCGCGCCGCGACGGTGGAACCAGCCGGGTCGGCACGCCGGGCGAAAGGCGCGACTCGCCATTCCGGCGACGCCCAGTACCGCACCAGTACGAAGCGTTCGGTGCAGACAGCGCAGCCACCCACCTGGCGTGCTCAGCTCGGTGACGACCTCGCCCCGGTCGGCGGGTTCCTGGCCGGCAAGCTCGTGTCGCACACCCTGCTCGGCGCGCTGCTGGGCGCCGTGGGCGGCGCGGCGGAGCTCTCGGTCGGCGTCCGCACCTGGCTGCAGATCGGTGCTGGCCTGCTGATCATCGTGTTCGGTCTCGCCCAACTGGGTGTGCCGGGGTTCCGTGGCATCGTCGTCGAGCCGCCGCTGTCCTGGATGAAGCTCGTGCGCAACCGCGCCCGTTCCCAGGCCGCGTTGGCCCCGGCGCTGCTTGGGCTGGCCACCGTGCTCATCCCGTGCGGGGTGACGCTGTCGGTGGAGGCGCTGGCGTTGACCTCGGGTTCGGCGTTGGCGGGCGCGGCCACGATGGCGGTGTTCGTACTCGGTACCGGCCCGCTGTTCGCCGTGCTCGGCTACGCCGCCCGCAAGGCCGCCACGGCATGGCGCGGCCGACTGGCGATCATCACCGGGCTGGCCGTGCTGGCGATGGGGCTCTACACGCTCAATGGTGGGCTGGAGTTGGCCGGGTCACCGTTGGCGGCCAGCCGGATCGCCCAGACCGTCGGCTTCTCCGAGGCCCCGGCCGACACGACCGCGGCCTCCACTGTGGAGGGACAGCAGACCGTGGTGATCACGGCGCGCACGGGTTCCTACAGCCCGGAGAACGTCCAGGTCCGTTCCGGGGTGCCGACCACGTTGGTCGTGAAGTCGGACGGTGCCCAGGGGTGTGTCCGGTCGTTCCTCATTCCGGACCGGGGCGTCGAGAAGATCCTGCCGACCAAGGGTGAGACGAAGATCGACCTGGGGGTGCTGCAGCCGGGTCGGCTCGACTACTCGTGCGGCATGGGCATGTACACCGGCGTCCTCACCATCGTTTGAGCAAGGAGTCCACTGTGGCCACCACGACACACACTTTCCGCATCGAGGGCATGCACTGCGGCAGCTGCGCGCTGCTCATCGACGACGCCCTGGAAGACCTGCCCGGCGTGCGCAGCACGCAGACCACGATGAAACAGGCACGCAGCACCGTCGAGCTGGATCCGGGCCAGAACAGCCCGGAGGACGTGATCAAAGTGATCGAAGAACTCGGTTACCGTGCGTCGCCGTTGCCGTGACTGGGATTGATGGGGAGAACGGTCAGGAGATGGCGACTGAGATACAGGACGCTCCCGGTCAGCCTGCGGCGGCCGACGAATTGGAGGAGTTCGGCACCGCGTACGAGGCTGGCCGGTATGGGACCGGGGTCAAGGTGCTGGTGGCCGCCGCAGCGGCGCTGGTCTTCCTGCTGGTGGGTGCGGCTGGCGGAATGCTGATCACGCTGTCGCGCTCTGATCAGGGCGGGGTGCCGGGAGCGGACTCGGTCGATGTCGGGTTCGCTCAGGACATGTCGGTGCATCACCTGCAGGCGGTGACGATGGCGAGCTTGGCGCGGGACCGCAGTACCGACCCGTCGATCCGGGTGTTGGCGTTCGATATCGAGTCGACCCAGCAGGGGCAGGTCGGCATGATGTCGGGCTGGCTCACGCTGTGGAACCAGCCCACGCTGCCGTTGGGTACCTATATGGCGTGGATGAGCGGCCCGGCCGCGCACGGCCACGGTGCGACGACCGGATCAGTACCTGCGGAAGGTGTCAGGATCATGCCGGGCATGGCGACGCAGCAGGAGCTGACCCGGCTGCGTTCGCTGTCCGGCGCCGAGTTGGACGTGTACTTTCTCCAACTGGTGCTGCGCCATCACGCGGGCGGAGCGCCCATGGCGCAGTACGCCGCCGACCGTGCCGGCCAGAGTGCGGTGCGCGCGCTCGCGGACAGCATCGTGAAGTCGCAGACCGCCGAGATGGAGACGATCAAGTCCATGCTCGCGCAACGCGGTGCTCAGCCGTGGCCCTAGCCGGGCGTGCTGGCCTGGCTATCGCTCACGTGTCGGTTGACCGGCCGATGCGGAGAGCGATGGCCAGGCCGATGCCGAGCAGCACGACGACACCGACAATCCACGGCCACAGGGGCATTCCACCGTTGTCCGGGTGGGTGGTGGGTGCCGCTTGCGTTTGTGTGCGTTGTGGAGCCGGAGTTGTCTGCGTCAGCGGAGACGATGTCGTGGGCGGTGCGGCGGCCGGGTTGCTGAGGGCGAAGCGCACTGTTCCGCTGACGGGGTGGCCGTCGTCGGACAGGACTCGGTAGCCGATCGTGTACTGGCCCGGCGGCCCGGTCGGCTGGACCGGCACGCTGACCACGGTGTTGTGGACTTCTGGCTGGCCGACGATCCATGTCATGCCGTCGGGGCCGGTGACCGTGACGGTACTGAATCCGGTTTGGACAGGTTCGTTGAAGGTCAGTCGAATCTGCTGTGGCGCAACAGGAAGTGATGCGCCTTCGGCCGGGTCGCTGCCGATGAGTTGGGTGTGCGCGGAGGCTGGGTTCGCGGCAGCCAGTAGCGTGACAGCGGCGAGCAGGAGAGCGGTCGGCAGGTATCGCATGGTGACGTTCCTCCTGTCAGATGGGGATGGTGAACCCGGAGATTGGGCCGCGTAGCCAGGCGATCACTTCGCCCCATAGTCCGGTCACCAGCGCGATGCCGATGGCGATGAGGAAGGCCCCGCCGATCTGCTGGACGCGGCGGATGTGGCGGCGCAGCCAGCCGGTGGCGCGCACGGCCCAGCGGGCGCCGAGGGCGAGCAGAATGAACGGCAGGCCCAGGCCGAGGCAGTAGGCGGTGATCAGCAGTAGGCCGCGCCAGGTGGTGGGGCCGACCTGGGTGCCGCTGGCTAGGGCGATGACCCCTGCCAGCGTCGGTCCGAGGCAGGGTGTCCAGCCGAGGCCGTAGACGGCGCCGAGCAGCGACGCGCCCCACAGCCCGTCCCGTGGCTTGTGCCGCAGTTTCATGCCGCGTTGCAGCACGGGGACGACGCCGAGGAAGACCAGGCCCATGGCGATGGTGATCACGCCGCCGAGCCGTTGCAGCAGTTGTTCGTTGGCGAGCAGGGCGTCGGAGAGGCCGAGGACGGCCATGGTGGCGGTGGTGAAGACCACGGTGAACCCGAGCACGAACAGCAGTGCGGCCCCGGCCACCCGCCACCGACCGCTGGTCCGTGCGTCGTCCCCGTCGGCGGCGACCGCAGGTGGCTCGGCACCGACCAGCCCGGCAAGGTAGGCCAGGTATCCCGGCACGAGCGGGAGGCAGCAGGGTGAGGCGAACGACACCGTGCCGGCGGTGATCGCCAGCAGGGCGGCCAGCAGCAGCGGGCCGGAGATGGCCAGGTCGGTCAGGTTCACGAGGGTTGTCCTTGCGCGGTGGGTTCGGCGGCGATGCGCTGCACGACGGGCAGCAGGTCGGTGTCCAGCAGCGCGGTGAGGAAGATCGCGGCCACGCGGTGCTGGCGGTCGAGCACGATGGTCGAGGGCACAACGCTGCGCGGGTAGCCCTTCAACGCCAGCAGGGAGCGGCCCGCCGGGTCGTAGATCGAGGGGTAGGTGACCCCGCGGTCGCGGACGAAGTCCTGCGGGGCGCTGCGCTGCTCATCGCGGACGTCGATGCCGATGAACTGCACCCCGGTGTCCTTGGTCTGGTCGTAGACGCGCTGCAGGTGGGGCATCTCCGCCCGGCACGGGCCACACCAGGAGCCCCAGATGTTGAGCACGACGACCTTGCTGGCGTAGTCGGACAGCCGGATCTGCTTGCCCAGCTCCAGCAGGTCCTCGCCGGACAGCTCCGGGATCTTCCCGCGAGTCTCCGGCGGGTCGTAGAAGATCTGCGTCTGTCCGCCGGGCGAGACGAACTCGAACGTCTGGCCGCGGGCCACGGCGTCGGTGCCCGCGCCGCACGCGGTGAGCGCGAACAGCACGGCGATGCCAACGCAGACCCAGGAACGTCGCGTCCTGCCCATGCCAACTCCTCACCCACCCACTCATCTACGTACCTGCTGCGTAGATTAGTAGATGGTCGTAGGCTGGCGGCGAGCCGGTGGCGATGGCGAGGAGTGTTGTTCGATGACGGATCTCTCGGCGTTCCAGCACCCGCGGTTCGCCCGCATGTACGAGCGGATCAGCAAGGAAGCCGAACAGCGGGGCACCG
Organism: Amycolatopsis sp. NPDC006131; assembly: GCF_040614175.1. Classification (NCBI taxonomy): domain Bacteria; kingdom Bacillati; phylum Actinomycetota; class Actinomycetes; order Pseudonocardiales; family Pseudonocardiaceae; genus Amycolatopsis; species Amycolatopsis sp. NPDC006131. Next base: position 93 of record NZ_JBEXTX010000192.1, on the reverse strand, counting down.
CCGAGCATCGGGATCGGGCACTCGCGGAACTGTCCGGGCGGGTCATCGAGGTCGGCGCGGGTAACGGCCTGAACTTCGCGCACTATCCCGACA
>NZ_JBEXTX010000191.1:0-9183 GCF_040614175.1 Amycolatopsis sp. NPDC006131 | reverse complement strand
ACCCAACGGGGCAAGAACCCATCAGCCACACCCCATCGCCCTGGGCATCCAGAACATCCCGTCCTGAACATCAACAATCTTATGGAGAACCCATGTCCGGCAACACCGGCGTTGCCGACCACGACGAGCTCGCGCGGACCACCCTGCGCAAGGTCACGTGGCGGCTCGGCGTTCTGCTGTTCTTCGTCTACGTCCTCAACTACCTCGACCGCACCAACATCTCCATCGCGAAGCTGAAGATGCAGCCGGACATCGCCTTGAGCGAAACGGCTTTCGGCCTCGGCGCTGGCTTGTTCTTCGTCGGCTACGTGCTCTTCGAAGTGCCCAGCAACATGATCCTCTACCGCGTCGGCGCCCGGTACTGGATCGCCCGCATCATGTTCACCTGGGGCCTGGTGTCGATGGCGATGTTCCTGGTCCGCGACGAGTGGAGCTTCTACGCGCTGCGGTTCCTCCTCGGCGTCGCCGAAGCCGGCCTGGTGCCCGGCGTGATCCTCTACCTCAGCCAGTGGGTCCCCGCGGTGCGGCGGGCGCGGCTGATCAGCGTCTTCTACATCGCCGTGCCGGTGTCGACGGTCATCGGCGCGCCGCTGTCGACCTGGCTCATGGGGTTCACGCCGTGGGGCCTGACCGGCTGGCAGTTCATGTTCCTGGCCGAGGGTTTCCCGTGCCTGGTCATGGCGTTCGTCGTGGTGCGGTACCTGACGGACAAGCCCGCGCAGGCGACGTGGCTCAGCGAGCGGCAGCGCGCGTGGCTGGTCGCGGAGCTGGAGCGGGAGGACAAGGCCAACTCCGCGGGCGGGCACCGCGCCGGCTCGCTGCGTGCGGCGGTGCGCGACCGGGGTGTGCTCGGCATGTCGTTCGCGTTCTTCGCGATGATCATCCCCCTGTACGCGATGGCGTTCTTCCTGCCGACCATCGTCCGGCAGATGGGGTCGTTCAGCACCGGGCAGATCGGGTGGCTCACCGCGATCCCGTACGTGTTCGCCGCGCTCGCGATGTGGTTGCTGGCGCGCAATTCCGACCACACCGGGGAACGCACCCGCCACTACGTGGTGCCCGCGCTGGCCGGCGTCGCCGGGCTCGTGCTCGGCGCGCTGAGCCTCACCGGATCCCCGCTGCTGGCGCTGACCGGGTTCACGCTCGCCGCGATCGGCTGCATCTCCACGCTGCCGGTGTTCTGGGCGCACGCGCCGTACCTGCTCAGCGGCCCGGCGACGGCCACCGGCATCGCGTTCATCACCGCGGTCGGCAACCTCGCCGGATTCGTCTCGCCGTACATGGTGGCGCTGATCAAGGGCGACGGCCCGGGACAGGGCAACAGCAGCGCCGCGGTGCTGGTGACCGCGGTCTTCCTGACCGGCGCCGCGGTCGCGATGGCCGGCGTCGGCCGCCGGATCCGCAGGCGTTCCGGTGTGGCCGCGGGAAGCCGGACGGCGGAGGCGACCGGTGGCTGACCGGACTTCCGTCGGCCTGATCGGCGCGGGCAAGGCCGGCGTGGTCCTCGCCCGTGCGTTTCAGGAGCGCGGATACCGCGTCGGCGCGGTCTGGGACCCGGTCGACGCCGCTCGCCGCCGCGCACTCGACGTGCTCGGCGACACACAGCTGCCGGAGGTCCCGGCGGAAGTCGTGGCCCACGCCGAGGTCGTGCTGCTGGCGGTGCCGGACGACGTGCTCGCGTCCGTGGCCGCCGATCTCGCCGCGCACCACGCCGACCCGGCGGGACGGGCGGCCGTGCACGTGAGCGGCCGGTACGGAGCCGAGGTGCTCGCGCCGCTGCGGGCCCGGGGGATGGTGACCGCGGCCATGCACCCGGCGATGGCGTTGGCCGGCGATGTCGAGACCGAGGTGCGGCGCATCGACGGTGCCCGGTTCGGCGTCACCGCGTCGGCGGCCGGTCTGGAACTCGCCGGCCGCCTCGTGCGCGACATCGGGGGAGAGCCGGTCGAAGTGCCGGAAGACGGGCGCGCCCTCTACCACGCGGCTCTGGCGCACGGCAGCAACCACCTCGTCACGCTGGTCGTCCAGGCCGTCCGCATGCTCCACCTCGCCGGGGTCGGCGACGCGGCCGCCGTCCTCGGCCCGCCGTTGCGGGCGGCGCTGGACAACGCACTGACCCACGGAGACGCCGGCGCGACCGGACCAGTGGTGCGCGGCGACGTGGGAACCATCCGCGAACACCTGACGACCCTCGGCGCGGCACACCCGGCCGCGCTGCCCGCCTACCGCGCGATGTCCCTGGCCGCGGCCGACATCGCGTTCGCCGCCGGGCGCCTGGCCCGCGACCGTCACGAGCGGTTGCGGACCGTGCTGACCGATCCGGCCTGACCCCTCGCCACCCGACCGGTTGACGGAGAGCCCAGTGACCACCCAGACCACTACCGTGTCCCTCGACGACAAGTACACCGCCGAGCGCGGGCGGGTCCTGCTGTCCGGGATCCAGGCCCTGGTGCGCCTGACGCTCGAACAGCGCCGCCTGGACACCGCCCGCGGGCTGTCCACCCGCGTGTTCGTCTCCGGCTACCAGGGTTCGCCGCTGGGCGGGGTGGACCTGGAGATGGGCCGGGCCGCGCGGTTCCTCGACCCGGCCGGGGTGGTGTTCCGGCCGGGCGTCAACGAAGAGCTCGCCGCGACCGCCGTCGCCGGCACGCAGCTGCTCGACCAGCTGCCCGGGCGGCGGCACGAGGGGGTCACCGGGTTCTGGTACGGCAAGAACCCCGGCCTGGACCGGGCCGCCGACGCGATCCGGCACGGCAACATCTCGGGCACCGCGCCGCTCGGCGGGGCGGTCGCCTGGATCGGCGACGACCCGGCGAGCAAGTCGTCGACGGTGCCGAGTTCGTGCGAGCCGATGATGCAGAGCCTGTCCATGCCGCTGCTCGCACCCGGCTCGGTGGCCGAGATCGTCGAGTTCGGGCTGCACGCGGTCGCGCTGTCCCGCGCGAGCGGGTTGTGGACCGGGCTGAAGATCGTGGCCGACATCGCCGACGCCTCCGCGACCGTGGACGTGGCCGACCTGCGGGCCGGCATCCCCGAGCCGGCCCGCCGCGAGCGCGGCCCGCTGCCGACCCTCCTCGGCCCGGCGGCGCTGGACGCCGAATTCGACATGCTCACCCGACGCCTGGACCTCGCCCGCGCCTACGCCCGCGACGCCCGGCTCAACCGGGTGGTGTTCACCGCCGCTTCCGCCCGCTTGGGGATTCTCGCCTCCGGCACCGGGTTCGCCGTCCTGCAGCGCGCGCTCGACGACCTCGGGCTGGACGAAGCGGCGATGGACGCGCTCGGGCTCCGGCTGATCCGGCTCGCCATGCCCTTCCCCCTCGACGACCAGGAGCTGGTCCGGCTGACCGAAGGCCTGGACGAGGTGCTCGTCGTGGAGGACAAGGTGCCCTTCCTGGAAGGCCACCTGAAGGAGGCGCTGTACCGGCGGCCGGGCGCGCCGAACGTCGTGGGACGGCGGGACGAGACCGGGCGGCCGTTGCTGACCGCGCGGGGACAGCTCGGCGCGGAAGAGGTCGCCCAAGCCGTGGCCGCCCGCATCACGGCGGTGATCGGCCCGGACCGGCTGCCGCGCGCCGCGGTCACCCACCTGGCCGCGATCCGGCCCCGGCGGCCCGCGCGCATCGGCGTGCCCCTGGCCACCGGAAAGCGCACGCCGTACTTCTGCTCGGGCTGCCCGCACAACACTTCCACCCGCGCCGCCGACGACACGCTCGTCGGCGCCGGCATCGGGTGCCACGTCATGATCACCCTCGACGGCGCGGGCCGCGGCAGGCAGATCGGGCTGACCCAGATGGGCGGGGAGGGCGCCCAGTGGATCGGGCTGGCGCCGTTCACCGGCGACCGGCACTTCGTGCAGAACCTCGGCGACGGCACCTTCCACCACTCGGGCTCGCTGGCGATCCGCGCCGCGGTCGCCGGTGGTGTCACCATGACCTACAAGCTGCTCTACAACGACGCCGTCGAGATGACCGGCGGCCAGCAGGTCATCGGGCGGCTGTCCGTTCCCGAGCTCACCCGGCTGCTGGCCACCGAGGGCGTGCGGCGCGTCGTGATCACCACCGACGACCCCGGCAAGTACCGCGGCGTGGCGCTGGACCCGATCGCGTCCGTCCGCCACCGCGACGACTTCGCCGAAGCCGAAGCCGAACTGGCCGCCGTCGACGGCGTCACCGTGCTCATCCACGACGACCAGTGCGCGGCGGAGGAACGACGGCTGCGCAAGCGCGGCAAGCTGCCCACACCCGCGGAAAAGGTCGTGATCAACGAGCGGGTCTGCGAGGGCTGCGGCGACTGCGGCGACGTCTCCACCTGCCTGTCGGTGCAACCCGTGGACACCGAGTTCGGCCGCAAGACCCGCATCCACCAGGCCTCCTGCAACTCCGACTTCTCCTGCCTGAAGGGCGACTGCCCGTCCTTCCTGCTCGTCGAGCCGAGCGCGCAACGCCGCGCGCTGCCCGGGGAACCGCCCGTGGCGCTCGCCGAGCCGGAGCCGAAGGTCACCGGCACCGAGACGCTGCTGCGGATGCCCGGCATCGGCGGCACCGGCGTGGTGACCGTGTCGCAGATCCTGCAGATGGCCGCGCACCTGGACGGCAAGTTCGCCGCCGGGCTGGAGCAGACCGGTCTCGCGCAGAAGGGCGGGCCGGTCACCTCGGACGTCCGGATCGGCAAGCAACCGGTACGCGGCTCACTGCGCGCGTCACGCTCCACAGTGGACGTCCTGATCGGCTTCGACCTGCTCGGTGCCGCAGAGGAGTCCACGTTGGCGACGGCGCGCGGCGGCCGCACCATCGCGGTCCTGAACACCTCCGTGGTGCCGACCGCGGCGATGGTGACCAACCGCGTCGCCGTGCCGGGCAGCGTCGACGACCTGCTCGCGCGCGTCGCCGAGGCCACCACGCCGGAGGCGAACCTGCACCTGGACGCGCAGCGCCTGTCCGAATCGCTGTTCGCCGACCACATGCCCGCGAACATGCTGCTCGTCGGCGCCGCCTACCAGCACGGCTGCATCCCCGTCGCCGCGGCCGCGATCGAGCGGGCCATCCGGCTCAACGGCGCGGCCGTGGACAAGACCCTCGCCGCGTTCCGCTGGGGACGCGCGGCCGTCATCGACCCGGAGGCGGTGTTCGCCGCGGCGGGCGCCAGTCCGGAGCCGGCGGCTGCCGGGTTCGAAGCGGCGCTCGCCACCCGGATCGCCGATCTCACCGATTACCAGAACGAGGCTTTCGCCCGCGCGTACGCCGAGGAGGTGCACCGCGTCGTGGACATCGCGCAGGCCCGCGCCGGCGACGCCGCCGCTGAGCGAGTCGGGCTCGCCTACGCCCGTGGCCTGCACAAGCTCCTGGCGTACAAGGACGAGTACGAGGTCGCCCGCCTCCACCTCGACCCGGCGGAGAAGGCGCGGCGGGAGGCCGAGTTCGGCCCGGACGCCAAGGTGTCGGTGATGCTGCACCCGCCGGTGCTGCGCGCGCTGGGGATGAAGCGGAAGATCCCCCTGCGCGGGCGCACCGCCGAGGTGGCCTTCCGCGGCCTCCGCGCGGCGCGGAAGCTGCGGCACACGCCGTTCGACGTGTTCGGCTACGCCGCGGTGCGCAGGACCGAGCGGCAGCTCGCCGGCGAGTACCAGGCCCTGGTGCGGGACGCGCTGACCCACCTGACCCCGGCGACGCTGGACGCGGTGTGCGAGATCGTCGCGCTGCCCGACCTGGTGCGCGGCTACGAGGACATCAAGCTCGCCAACGTGGCGAAGTTCCGGGCCCGCGCGCGTGACCTCCTGGCCCGCTTGCCGGAGGGAGCGGTGTGCGACCGGTAGCCCCGTGCTCGGCGGTGCTGCGGCTGGACGTCATCGAGACGCCCTACGCGATCGCCCGGGTCACCACGATCCTGACCGCCCGGCGGTTCGACGTGCTCACCCTGGACGTCGGCGCCCCGGCGGGCGGCCGCCGCCGCATGACGGTCGAGCTGGCGGCCGGGGACGATGCGGAGGTGCGCCGGGCGGTGAAGTACCTGCACCGCTCGCCGGACGTGCTCAAGGTCGTCCACCTGCCCGACGAGGAGTCGCACGCCCGGCGGGCCGCGTTCGTGGTGATCGAAGCGCCTGCCCACCGGCTGCCGGAGGTCGTCACCGTCGCGCAGGCGATGTCGGCCGAGATCGTCGAGGCAGGCCACGGCCGCTGCACGCTGTTCCTGGCCGCCGAGCCGGACCGGGTGGCCGAACTCGTGACCGCCCTAGGCGACTTCCCCGTCCGCGACGTCGTGCTCTCCGCACCCGTGCGCACCCGGACGCTGCGGCGCCCCGGGGAGCACGGGCGTGCCGGTCAGCCGGGCACGATGCTGAACGCCCGGATCTTGCGGTAGATCGTCGCCCGGGACATGCCCAGGTCGGCGGCCGCGCGTTCCTTGTTCCCGTTGTTCGCCGCGAGGCTGCGCACGATCGCGTCGCGCTCCAAGACCTCCAGGCGGGTCAGCTGGCGCCGGGTGACGGTCCGGCACTCCGCGGGCAGGTCGTCCACCTCGATCACGCCGGCGCGGCGCCGCCGGGAGACCTGGGCCAGGACGTCGTCGAGTTGCCGGACGTTGCCGGTCCACGGCAGCCGCATCAGCTGCCGCAGGCACGCGTCCGACACCTCCAGATCGCGGTTGCCGGCGTGGCGGGCCAGCAGGGCGGGCACGAGGTGGCGCACGTCCTCGATCCGGTGCCGCAGCGGCGGCACCTCGACGGTGTGCGCGAAGAACGGCATCAGCCAGTTGTGGATCTCCGTGCCGCGCGGGTCCTCACCCACCGTGACCGCCACCCAGGCCGGCGCCTCGTCCGGCGGAGCGGCCTGCCAGGTGGTGAACAACTCGGTGAGCCGCCGCATCCCCTCCTCGGTCAGCGTGTCGGCGTGGCGCAGGATCACCGCCGGTGAGTTGCCGCAGCCGGCCTCGTCGGCGAGGGCGTGCGCCCACGCCTCGTAGTTGCCCACCGGAGCGCAGTCCAGCACGACCTGGCGGCCCGGCGCGTGACGGCGGGCCACGGCCTGCGCGAGGGCCGTCTTGCCCGTCCCGCCCTCGCCGGTCAGCACCAGCCAGTTCCCGCCGGTGATGCTCGCCTCCGCCGCGGAACACGCCTGCCGCCACACCGGGCTGCACCCGGCCAGCCCGGGCAGCCGCACGTCGGCGGGGCCGGAGGCGCGCCGGGGCACGGCCTGGTTCTTCACCCGGAACAACCCGCCGACCAGCGTCGACCCGTGGTGCACCGGGCGGTACTCCAGACGGGCGACCACACCGGAGGGCAGGTCGGCCAGGACCGTGGCCGGGGTGGGCGATCCGGCGACATCGGCCGTGTGGGTGATCAGCGCCGCCCGGTCCGCCGCGTCGTACAGGTCCTGGGCGTGGTTGTTCACCATCACCACGTCCTCGTTGACGGCCAGGATGGCGCCCGAGCCGCGCCGGCAGGAAGCCAGGTACTCGCGGAACAGCGCCAGCTCACGGGCCCCCGCACCGGCGAGCATCGCTTCCTCGATCCGCTTCGCGGTCGTGCGGGCGAGGGTCAGCAGCAGCGGGCCGGGCGTGCCGGTCCACGACGTGAGATCGAGTACTCCGACCAGGTGACCGCGGATCGGGTGGTGGATCGGCGCGCCGGCGCATTCGAAGGTCGCCAGGCGGCTGTTGAAGTGTTCGAAGCCGGACACGAGCACGGGTTGCTGGCATTCGAGTGTCGTGCCGATCCCGTTCGTCCCGATCGACTCCTCCGCGTAACTGAAACCGGGGGCGAGGCAGATCCGGTCCAAACCGGAGTGCAGCGCGCGGTCCGGGCTGGAGCGGCTCACCACGAGTCCGTCGGCGTCGGTGAGCAGGATGGCGACCGGGTGATCGGACAGTTCGGACGTCAGGTTGTCCAGGATCGGTTTGGCGCTGCGCAGCAGGAGGCTGTCCTCGTCACGGTCGGCGACGAAGATCGGATCGGGCTCGTCGGCGTCGATCCGGTGCTCCAGCGCGCGCCGCCACGACGCCGAAATGATCTCCCGCACGCCCGCCAGTTCGGGCACCGGCCGGGACAGGAACTTCTCCCGGGCCGCGCTGACCTGCGATTCCGACTGGTGTCCTGGCCTCGTCACCACCGTCTCCTTTGACGTCGAATGCTGTGGTCACCGGGCTGACTCCACCCACGACAACCCATCGTGGCGGAGATCGTGCAGTGTCTCGGTCTCACATTGAGACAGAACTCACCTGCGGAGCGCAACACACTCTCCCCCGTCAGTGACGACTGCCGGGCGGCGAGACCCGGCCCGAGGAGGCTGAATTGAGCAGGCAGAGTCTCACCAAGGCGCACAACAAGATCACCGAGCTGTCCTGGGAGCCCACCTTCGCCACACCGGCGACCCGGTTCGGCACGGACTACACGTTCGAGAAGGCCCCCAAGAAGGACCCGCTCAAGCAGATCATGCGGTCCTACTTCCCGATGGAGGAGGAGAAGGACAACCGCGTCTTCGGCGCGATGGACGGCGCGATCCGCGGCAACATGTTCCGGCAGGTGCAGCAGCGCTGGCTGGAGTGGCAGAAGCTGTTCCTGTCCATCATCCCGTTCCCGGAGATCTCCGCGGCGCGGGCGATGCCGATGGCCATCGACGCGGTGCCGAACCCGGAGATCCACAACGGACTCGCGGTGCAGATGATCGACGAGGTTCGCCACTCCACGATCCAGATGAACCTCAAGAAGCTGTACATGAACAACTACATCGACCCGGCGGGGTTCGACATCACCGAAAAGGCGTTCGCGAACAACTACGCGGGCACCATCGGCCGCCAGTTCGGCGAGGGGTTCATCACCGGTGACGCGATCACCGCGGCCAACATCTACCTGACCGTGGTGGCCGAGACCGCGTTCACCAACACGCTGTTCGTCGCGATGCCCGACGAGGCCGCCGCCAACGGCGACTACCTGCTGCCGACCGTCTTCCACTCGGTGCAGTCCGACGAGTCCCGGCACATCAGCAACGGCTACTCCATCCTGCTGATGGCCCTGGCCGACGAGCGCAACCGGCCGCTGCTGGAGCGCGACCTGCGCTACGCCTGGTGGAACAACCACTGCGTGGTGGACGCCGCGATCGGCACGTTCATCGAGTACGGCACCAAGGACCGCCGCAAGGACCGCGAGTCCTACGCCGAGATGTGGCGCCGCTGGATCTACGACGACTA
>NZ_JBEXTX010000190.1:0-9207 GCF_040614175.1 Amycolatopsis sp. NPDC006131 | reverse complement strand
GAGACACCGCGTCAAGGCGGGAAAGCGTGCCTTGACCCGGTGGCTCGGCAACCGATTTGGCTGGGGATCGGGTTGCGGGAGAGGGGTGGCTCGTGGGGTGGTCGGCTTTCGTTGCCGGGTTTCGGTTCTTTTGTTATTTCAGGGTGGCGTGGGTTGGTTGTAGGTCGCTGATCGTGCGTACTCCCAGGAGTTGCATGGTGCGGGTGATCTCCTGTCGCAGGATGTCCACGCACCTCTGCACCCCACGTTCGCCGCCGGCCATCAGGCCGTACAGGTACGCCCGGCCGATCAGGCACATCGACGCGCCCCTCGCCATCGCGGCCACGATGTCGCCGCCGGACAGGATTCCGGTGTCCACCCACACTTCGGCGTCGCCGCCGACGGCGTCCAGCGTGGGCGTCAGGAGTTCCAGCGGAGTCGGCGCTCGATCGAGCTGGCGGCCGCCGTGGTTGGACAGCACCACCGCGTCCGCGCCGTGCTTCACCACGTCCCGCGCGTCGTCCGGGTTCTGAATTCCCTTGACGACCAGCTTGCCCTTCCAGGTCTCCCGCACCCACGCCAGGTCGTCGAAGCTGAGCGTCGGGTCGAAGAGGGCGTTGATCAGCTCCGCGACGGTGCCGTCCCACGAACCGAACGACGCGAACTCCAGCGGCTCCGTCGTGAGCAGGTTGAACCACCACGCCGGGTGCGTCGCGCCGTCCAGGAACGTGCGCAGCGTCAGCGTCGGCGGGATGGTCAGGCCGTTGCGCACGTCCCGCATCCGCGCGCCGGCCACCGGGGTGTCCACCGTCAGCAACAGCGTGTCGTAACCGCTTTCCTCCGCGCGCCGCATCAGCTCCGCGCCCGCCGCGTGGTCGCGCCACACGTAGAGCTGGAACCACTTCCGCGCGTGCGGGGCGGCCTTCGCGACGTCCTCGATCGAGGTCGTCCCCATCGTCGACAACGCGTACGGGATGCGTTCCCGCTGCGCCACCCGGACCACCGCGCGTTCGCCCTCGTGGTGCATCATCCGCGTGAAACCGGTCGGCGCGAACGCGAACGGCAACGCCGACCGCTCACCGAGCACCTCGACACTCGTGTCCACATCGGACACCCCGCGCAGCACGTTGGGGTGGAACTCCACACTGCGGAACGCCTGCCGGGCGCGGCGCAGGCTGTCTTCGAGCTCCGCGGCGCCATCGGTGTAGTCGAACACCGCCCGCGGCGTGCGCCTGCGCGCGATGGTGCGCAGGTCGGCGATCGTGTGGGCGTTCGACAGGCGGCGGTCGGTCGGGTTGAGCTTCACCGGTTTCGGTCGCAGGATCTGCTGCAGCTCACTGGGCCTCGGCAAGCGACGTCGCGTCATAGATACATCATCGGGGATGACGACGTGCGAAGGCCACCCGCGCGAAGCACGCGGGTGGCCTTCGAAAAACCGCGGATCAGGCGTTTCCGGCGTCGGTGAGCTGCGGGCCCGCCGCCGACACGTCGTGGATCCGGTACTTCCGGGCGGCCTCGACCACCTTCTCCTGCGCGACCTCACCGCGCTTGGCGAGCGCGGCCAGCGTGGCGACCGTGATCGACTCGGCGTCGACCAGGAAGTGCCGCCGCGCCGCCGGACGCGTGTCGGAGAAGCCGAACCCGTCGGTGCCCAGGGTGAGCATGTCGGTCGGCACCCACGGGCGGATCAGGTCCGGCACCGCGCGCATCCAGTCCGACACCGCCACGACCGGTCCGGTCGCGCCGGACAGCGCCTGCGTCACGTACGGCACGCGCGGCGAGTCGCCCGGGTGCAGCAGGTTGTCCCGGTCGATCTCCACCGCCTCGCGGCGCAGCTCCGACCACGACGTCGCCGACCACACGGCCGCGCGCACGCCCCACTCCTCGGCCAGCATCGTCTGCGCCTTGAGCGCGTCCGGCATCGTCACACCGGACACCAGGATCTGCGCCTCCGGACCGTCGCCGGACGGCGCCTCCGCGTACCGGTACAGGCCCTTGAGCAGACCCTCGACGTCGAGGTTCTCCGGCTCGGCCGGCTGCCGGTACGGCTCGTTGTAGACCGTCATGTAGTAGAAGACGTTCTCGCCGTTGCCCTCCGGGCCGCCCTCGCCGTACATGCGGCGCAGGCCGTCCTTGACGATGTGGGCGATCTCGAACGACCACGCCGGGTCGTACGCCACCACAGCCGGGTTGGTGTGCGCCAGCAGCAGCGAATGCCCGTCGGCGTGCTGCAGGCCCTCACCGGTCAGCGTGGTGCGGCCCGCGGTGGCGCCCAGCACGAACCCGCGCGCCATCTGGTCCGCGGCCGCGTACAGGCCGTCGCCGGTGCGCTGGAACCCGAACATCGAGTAGAAGATGTAGATCGGGATCATCGGCTCGCCGTGCGTGGCGTAGGACGTGCCCACCGCCGTGAACGACGACGTCGACCCGGCCTCGTTGATGCCCTCGTGCAGCAGCTGGCCGTGCTCGGACTCCTTGTACGCCAGCATCAGGTTGGCGTCCACCGACGTGTAGGTCTGCCCGTGCGGGTTGTAGATCTTCGCCGTCGGGAACATCGAGTCCAGGCCGAACGTGCGGGCCTCGTCCGGGATGATCGGCACGATCCGGTGGCCGATCTCGGCGTCCTTGGCCAGCTCGCGCACCAGCCGCACGAACGCCATCGTGGTGGCGACCTCCTGCTTGCCGGAGCCCTTCCGGATGGCCTCGTACACCTTGTCACCCGGCAGCACCAGCGGCTTGGCCCGGTTGCGCCGCTCCGGCACGAACCCGCCGAGGGTCTTGCGGCGGCCCACCATGTACTCGATCTCGGGCGAGTTCGCGCCCGGGTGGTAGTACGGCGGCAGCTTCGGGTCGCGCTCCAGCTCCTCGTCGCTGATCGGGATGCGCTGCGCGTCCCGGAACAGCTTCAGGTCGTCCAGCGTGAGCTTCTTCATCTGGTGCGTGGCGTTGCGGCCCTCGAACGCCGGGCCGAGGCCGTAGCCCTTGATGGTGTGGGCCAGGATCACCGTCGGCTGACCGTGGTGCTCCATCGCCGCCTTGTACGCCGCGTACACCTTGCGGTAGTCGTGGCCACCGCGCTTGAGGTTCCAGATGTCGGCGTCGCTCAGGTCCTTGACCAGGTCCTTCGTGCGCGGGTCGCGGCCGAAGAAGTGCTCGCGGACGTAGGCGCCGTCGTTGGCCTTGTACGTCTGGAAGTCGCCGTCCGGCGTGACGTTCATCAGGTTGACCAGCGCGCCGTCGCGGTCGGCGTGCAGCAGCGAGTCCCACTCGCGGCCCCAGATGACCTTGATCACGTTCCAGCCCGCGCCGCGGAAGTACGCCTCGAGCTCCTGGATGATCTTGCCGTTGCCGCGCACCGGGCCGTCGAGCCGCTGCAGGTTGCAGTTGATGACGAAGGTCAGGTTGTCCAGGCCCTCGCCGGCGGCCACGTGGATGAGGCCCCGCGACTCCGGCTCGTCCATCTCGCCGTCGCCGAGGAACGCCCACACGTGCTGGTCGGAGGTGTCCTTGATGCCGCGGTCGCGCAGGTACCGGTTGAACCGGGCCTGGTAGATCGCGTTCATCGGGCCGAGGCCCATGGACACGGTCGGGTACTCCCAGAAGCCCGGCATCAGCCGCGGGTGCGGGTACGACGGCAGGCCGCCGCCCTCGCCGGCGTGCGACAGCTCCTGGCGGAAGCCGTCGAGCTGCTGCTCGTTGAGACGGCCCTCCAGGTAGGCGCGGGCGTAGATGCCCGGGGAGGCGTGACCCTGGATGAAGACGTGGTCACCGCCGCCGGAGTGGTCCTTGCCCCGGAAGAAGTGGTTGAAGCCGACCTCGTAGAGCGCCGCCGACGACGCGTACGTGGAGATGTGGCCGCCGACACTGACGCCGGGGCGCTGGGCGCGGTGCACCATGATCGCCGCGTTCCAGCGGATGTAGGCCCGGTAGCGGCGCTCGATCTCCTCGTCGCCGGGGAACCACGGCTCGTTCTCCGTGGGGATGGTGTTGACGTAGTCCGTCGCGGTCAGCGGCGGGACACCGACGTTGCGCTCGCGGGCGCGCTCCAGGATCCGCAGCATCAGGTAGCGAGCCCGCTGCTGGCCGCCCCGGGCGAGTGCCTCGTCGAACGAGTCCAGCCACTCGGCTGTCTCCTCGGGGTCGATGTCGGGCAGGTGGGCCGCCAATCCGTCACGGATGACGCGGACCCGGGCCGGGGCCCGATCGGTGCTGGCGCCGGTGCCTGCGGCCTGGTCGTTCTGGGGGGCCAAGGGATCTCCTCGCCGGTTGTCACTTCGCGTTCGGGGCACGGGTGCCTCAGTTCGGCCGTGCCCTCTCTGTCATGGTCGTCTAGTCCGGGCTTCCCGTCATCGCTACTGAGCGGTAACGTTCACCTATGTCCGCGCGCGCACGCGCGCGCGTTATGCCCACCCTAGGCCAGGTGTGCCCGGACGGGTGCCGCCGAGGGTCGTTTTGCGGTCGCGAACACGTCCCCCGGGGCCCTACGCTGCGCTACGAGTTGACAGAGATCCGGTGTGGACGGTTGCGCCGGAGGCTCCGGGCGTGTTCGCTACACCCATCCGTATGTCGAGTGGGCGGCGCCGTGCCGCCCGCGTCGTGAGTTGGAGGAGTGACAGCAGTGGTCGCCGCTGGAGACGCTGAGTACAGCAGCGTCGCCGAGAGGCTTGGCATCAAGCCGGACATGGTTGTTCAGGAGATCGGGTGGGACGAGGACGTCGACGACGACCTGCGTGCCGCGATCGAAGAACATATCGGCGGCGATCTCCTCGACGAGGACGCCGACGAGGTCATCGACGTGGTTCTGCTGTGGTGGCGGGAGGACGACGGGGACCTGGTCGACGCGATCATGGACGCCCGGTCGCCCCTCGACGAGAACGGCATCATCTGGGTCCTGACGCCCAAGACCGGGCAGCCGGGGCACGTGGAGCCGAGTGAGATCGCCGAGGCGGTGCCCACCGTCGGGCTCGCGCAGACCTCCAACATCAGCGTCGGCCCGAACTGGGCCGGGACCAAGCTGGTGCCGCCGAAGTCGAAGTCGAAGCAGCGCTGAGCGGCCGCACGCTAAGGTGAGCGTGCGGCAAGTGCAACGTTGGCGATGCGAAAGGTGCTTCGATGGCGGTCGAGGTCGGTTCAGCAGCTCCGGATTTCACCCTGAACGACTACAACAAGCAGCCGGTCACGCTGTCGTCGTTCCAGGGCGACAAGGCGGTCCTGCTGGTCTTCTACCCGTTCGCGTTCAGCGGGATCTGCCAGGGCGAGCTCTGCCAGCTGCGCGACGAGTTCGCCGAGTACGACGGCCAGGGCGTGCAGGTGCTCGGTGTGTCGGTGGACACACCCTTCTCGCTCAAGGCGTGGGCCGAGCAGCAGGGCTACCAGTTCCCGCTGCTGTCGGACTTCTGGCCGCACGGTGAGGTCGCCAAGCTCTACGGCGTGTTCAACGAGGGCGCCGGGCTGGCCAACCGGGGCACCTTCCTGATCGACAAGGGCGGCGTGGTGCGCTACGCCGAGGTCAACCAGCCGGGCGAGCCGCGCGACCAGCTCGCCTGGAAGCGAGCGGTGGCCGAGCTGCCCGAATGATGCTCGCACCGGCGGTGCCCCCGGGTTGGGCGCCGCCGGTCCGGGGCGCATAGCTCAGCGGAAGAGCACCTCCCTTACAAGGAGGGGGTCGCAGGTTCGAACCCTGCTGCGCCCACCGTTTTCGGTAGCCGGTAGCCGGTAGCCGGTAGCCGGTAGCCGGTAGCCGGTAGCTGCCTTTTCTGGCGTTCTGTCTCGTTGTGGGGCAGGCACCGGATGGCTTGGCCCACCCACACGGGTCCTTTGGCGAAGCGGCGCCGGACGGGCGCACCCGTTGCTCCGGCCGGCGGTGTTCCCCGGGCGGGGTTCTTCTGCCACCGTCATCGGGTGCCGCCGGAGCCCGATCCGTTCAACCCCCGCCCGGCGCGGAGCGCGATGCTCGCCGCGATCGGGTGGACTGTGCTGGTCGCCTTCCAGGTGATCGTCTGGGGCATCCTCTCCGACTGGGAGCTGTGGATGCGGATCACGCTCCCCGCACTCAACGCCGCGATCGCCGGCTACTGGTGGCTTCGATTCGCCCGCCTGCGCCGCGAGTGACCTTCCGCGCTGACGGTCACCGGAAATTGGCGTGCGCCTCCAGCCCGGCGCCGGGCAGGCTGCCGTCGTGGAACGTGACTTCATCTCGCGCCTCGCGCATTCCGACCATCCCATCGCGGCGCCCCTCGGGGACGCCGCGGTGAGCGCCCTGCTGGAGCGGGCCCTGCCGCGTGGGGACGAGCGTCTCCTCGACCTCGGGTGCGGTGGCGGCGAGTGGCTGCTGCGCGTCTTGGCGCTGGCGCCCGGGGCTACGGCGGAAGGCGTGGACGTCTCCGAGCCTGCCCTCGACCACGCTCGCCGGGAGGCCGAGCGCCGCGGTCTCGCCGGGCGGCTCACGCTCCACCAGTCCGACGCCGCCGGCTTCGTCCCCGAACAGCCGGCCGACGTCGTCTTCTGCGTCGGCGCCACCCACGCCTTCGGCGGTCTCCTGCCGGCCCTCGCGGCGGCCCGGAAGGTCCTCGCGCCCGGTGGGCGCGTCGTCGTCGGCGAGGGGTACTGGGAGCGCGAGCCGAGCGCGGCCGCTGTCGAGGCCCTCGGTGACCTCGCGGACCTCCCCACCACGGTCGACACGATCACCGCCGACGGCTGGGTGCCCCTCTACGGTCACCTCAGCACCCGGCACGAGCTGGACGACTACGAGTGGAACTGGACCGGCTCACTCGCCGCCCGCAGCCTCGACCAGCCCGACGTGCTCGCCATCGCCGCCGCGCACCGGGACGGGTGGTTGCGCGGCTACCGGGACTGCTTCGGCTTCGCCACGCTCCTGCTCGCGCCCGTCAGCTGACCGGCCCCTTTCCCGGGATCCGCGGCGCTGGTAGTTGTTGCCAGGGCTGGGCACCACGTTGTGGGAGGTCGACGATGACTACCTCGAGGCGGGATTTTCTGCGCGCGGCGGCGCTCGTGGGGGCGACGGCGGTGGCGGCTCCGGCGCCGGCGAGCGCGGGCCAGGGCGGCGCGGCACCGGGCGGGCCGGGCGCCGACACCACGTTCACCCCGGCGGACAAGCTCGGGTTCGGCACCGCCCGCTCGGCGAGCCCCGTCTGGTTCACCCTCCAGGACGGGCGGCTCTCCGAGGTCTACCACCCAGACCTGAGCACCCCGGCGAGCCGGGAGACGCAGATCGTCGTCACCGACGGCGAGTCCTTTGTGGAGCGCGTTCGGACGTCGGGCACCGCACGGAGCTGCCCGACGCGGAGGTGCCCGCGTACCGGCAGACCGCGCGCGGCACCGGCTGGACGCTCACCACCCGGTACGCCACCGACCCGGACCGCGACTCCGTGCTGATCGACGTGGAGTTCCGGTCGCGGCGGCCGTTGGGCGTGTACCTGCTGCACGATCCGGCGCTGGGCGGCGAGGGCACGGCCGATCGCGCCTTCCCGCAGGCCGGCGCGCTGGTGGCGTCCGACGGTTCCACCGCCAGCGCCATCCTCGCCCGCGGCGGGTTCAGCGAGTCGACGGTCGGCTACGCGGGCGTCAACGACGGCTGGACCCAGCTGGTGGCCGGCCGGGGACGGCTGGACCGGCACTACGCGACCGCCGGGCCGGGCAACGTCATCCAGCTGGGGCGGTTGCGACTCGACGGCACGTCCCGGACCCGCGAGCTGGTCGCGCTGGGTTTCGGGGCGGACGGTGACGCCGCGGTGCGCGCGGCACGGGGTTCGCTGGGCCGCGGGTTCGACTCCGCCGCGTCGGCGTACGCCGCGGGGTGGCGGCAGTACCTGCGTGGGCTGCCGGCCGCACCCGAGGGCGCGGACCGGCGCATCTACGCGACGTCCGTGGTGGCGCTGGCGTGCAGCGAGGACAAGCGGAACCCGGGCGCGTTCATCGCGTCGCCGTCGATGCCGTGGGCGTTCGGGTTCGACCGGGCGGTGGCGCCGGAGTACGGGTCCTACCACCTGGTGTGGCCGCGGGACCTGTACCAGATCGTGACGGGCCTGCTCGCCGCCGGTGACCGCGCCGCCGCAGAGCGGTCGCTGGACTACCTGTTGCGGATCCAGCAGCCGGACGGGCACTGGCCGCAGAACACCAAGGTGTCGGGGGAGCCGTTCTGGACGTCGATCCAGCTCGACGAGACCGCGGCGCCGATGCTGCTGGCGTGGCTGCTCGACCGGGACGATCCAGCCACAGTGGACAGTCTGGAGCGTGGTGGTGATTTCCTGTTGTCGTACTCGAAGGACGGGTACCCGTCGCCGTACACCGAGCAGGAGCGGTGGGAGGAGCAGAGCGGGTACTCGCCGTCGACGATCGCGTCGGTGATCGCGGGCTTGGTGTGCCTGGCGGACCTGATGCGGCGCGCGGGCCGCGATCCAGCTCGGTTCCTGGAGGCGGCGGACCGCTGGCACGCGGCGGTCGACGGCTGGACGGTCACGCGGAACGGGCCGCACGCACCGCGCCCGTACTTCGTGCGCCTCACCAAGGACGGCGACCCGAACGCCGGGACCACCTACAACCTGGGCAACAACAACCCGGACCCGGCGGACCAGCGAGCGGTCGTAGACGCCGGTTTCCTGGAACTGGTGCGGCTCGGGATGCGGCAGCCGCACGACCCGGTGGTGGTGAACTCGCTGGCCGTGGTCGACGAGCAGATCTCGACGGTGACCCCGGCGGGCAGGCACTGGCACCGGTACTCGGGAGACGGATACGGCGAACAAGCCGACGGCGGCCCGTGGAACGTGAACAGGGCAGACGTCTTGCGCACGTACGGCCGGCTGTGGCCGATCTTCGCCGGCGAGCGAGGGGAGTACGAACTGCTGGCCGGCGACCGGGCAGCAGCGGCGGGACGGTTGCGGGACATCGCGGCCTGCGCCGGTCCGACGGGCTTGCTACCGGAGCAGGTGTGGGACGTGAACCCGCCCTACCCAGCGGTGCGGCCGGGAACACCAACCGCCTCGGCAACACCCCTGGCCTGGACACACGCCCAGTACCTGAGGCTGGCATGGTCCGTGGCGAAGGGACGCCCGGTCGAGTACCCGACGGTGGTGGCAGAGCGATACCTGACGCAGTAACCGCCGCCCGGCAACGAAAAGCAAGCGACTACCCCAACCAGACCTCCCCCGCCCCCGATCCACAGCCGATCTTTAGTCGCCGACCAGCCGTGTCAAGGCACGCTTTCCCGCC
>NZ_JBEXTX010000189.1:0-9249 GCF_040614175.1 Amycolatopsis sp. NPDC006131 | reverse complement strand
GGCCGCTTCGGGGCGAAGGTCCAGCCCTTCACCAGGTACTGCATCGCCGCCGCGTCGTCGCGGGTGCCCAGGCCGTGGCGGCTGAGCCGGCGCCGGGAACGGAGCCGCTGACCGGGCGTGGCGGGGTGCCCGGTCAGCGGCCCCGGAACTCGGGGCGCGACTTGGTGCGGAACGCCTGGACCCCGGCCGCGAAGTCGTCGGTGTAGGCGGTGAATCCGCTGCCGAGCGCTTCCAGGACGGCCGACGGCGCGCCGGCTGCAGCGGCATCCACCAGTTGTTTCGCGACCTGCTGCGCGATGGGGGCCGACCCGAGGAGCTCGTGCACCCACCGGTCGGTCTCCGCGTCGATGTCGGCGGCGACGGCGTTGACCAGCCCCCAGCCCAGCGCGGTGGAGGCGTCGGCCCGGCGGCGGGTGAGGATCAGCTCCTTGGCCCGCGCCGGGCCGACCAGTGTGGTGAGCCGCTCGGTTCCGCCCCAGCCCGGGATGGTGCCGAGACCGGTTTCGGGGAGGCCGAAGGTCGCCTCGGGGGTGGCGAGGCGCAGGTCGCACGCGAGGGCGAGTTCCAGCCCACCGCCCACGGCGAGCCCGTCCACCACCGCGACGGTGGGCTGCGGCAGGCGGGCCAGCCGGTCGAACACCCGGTGGCCCTCGGCGATCCAGCGTCGCCACATGTCGGTGGCGCTGAGCCGGGAGAACGCCTCGATGTCGGCGCCGACGCAGAACGCCTTCGACCCGGCGGTGCGGACCACGACCACGCGCACCGCGCCGGATGCCAGCTCGTCGAGGTGCGATTCCAGCTCCGCCAGCATCTCCAGGGTGAGGGCGTTGAGCTTGTCCGGGCGGCTGATCAGGATCGTGGCGACCTGACCGTCCGCGGTCTCGGTCACGGTCACCGATCCGCTCGCGGGCAGCCCGGACGGGCACGCGGCGGTCACTGCTGACCCCGCAGCGCGGCCACGCGCGGGTGCGGTGCGACGGCCGGCAGGCGCAGGCCGACCGGCTCCGGCCGGAACAGCCGCTCGTCCATCGTCGCCGGCTCCGAGCTGACCACCAGCGGGAACTCGGAGCGAGCCAGCACGTCGCGTTCGAGGTCGACTCCGGGGGCGATCTCGGTGACCGTGAGGCCTTCCGGGCGCAACTCCAGAACGGCGCGTTCAGTGATGTAGGTGACCTTCTGGCCGTTCTCGAGCGCACGCCGGCCGGAGAAGGTGGGCGACGAAACCGCCTTGACGAACTTGGTGTGGGGCCCGTCCGCACGAATGTCGAGGCCGTCGCCGGCGACCGCGATGTCGCGGCGCCCGGCGGTGAAGGAGCCGATGAAGACGATTTCGGGGGCGTGGGAGACGATGTCGGCGAAGCCGCCGACACCCGCGGTCACGTGCCGCCGTCCGGGCAAGTGGTGCACGTTGACCGAGCCGTGCTCGTCGATCTCCAGGAACGACAGCATGGTGCGGTGGAACCCGCCGCCCTGCAGCAGCGTGAACTGGTCGGCGCTGGGCATGATCGCGTCCGGGTTCTGCGCCACCCCGAAGACGAAGTCGAGCAGCGGGACGCCGCCGACCGCGCCCTGTTCGATGACCCAGCTGACCGAACCGGCCAGCCCTTCTTCGACCAGGACGTGCGGCACGAGCGCGGACACCCCGAACCCGAGGTTGACGATCTCGCCGGAGCGCAGCTGCTGGGCGGCGCGGCGGGCGGTCACCTTCTCCAGCGAGAACGGCACGGGGTCGAGTGTGGACAGTGGACGCCGGAGTTGTCCGGAAATGGCCGGGTCGTAGGGGGTTTGCGTGGTCTGCAGCTGGTCCGGGGCCACGACGATGGCGTCGACGAGGATGCCCGGCACGCGCACCGCCTGGGGGGACAGGCTTCCTGCCTCGGCCAGCCGCTTGACCTGGGCGATGACGATGCCGCCGTTGTTGTGCGCCGCGTAGGCCAGGTCGAGCGCGCCCAGCGGGGAGGCCTCGTCCTCGAAGGTGAGGTTGCCGTGTTCGTCGGCGGTCGTCGCGCGGATGATCGCGACGTCCGGGATGATCGCCTCGAAGTACAGCCACTCGGCGTCGTCCAGTTCCACCCTGCGCACGAAGCGCTCGGGGGTGATGTCGTTCATCCGCCCGCCGGTTTCGCGGGGATCGACGAACGAGCCGATCCCGACCTCGGTGAACACCCCGGGCTGTTTGGCGGCCGCGGCGCGGTGCATCTGGTACAGCACGCCGGAGGGGAAGTTCCAGGCCTCGATCTCGTCGTTGTCGATCATCTGCCAGATGCGCGGTGGTTCCGCCCGCGAGGGGCCGGACGGGTAGGACCCGGCGATCACGCGGTCGAGCAATCCGGGCCGGGCGATGTGGTCGATGCCCTTGATGCCGGACATGTCGCCGGCCGCGATCGGGTGCAGCGAAGTCAGGCCGCGCGGGCTCGCCGTCTCGGCGAAGCGCTCGCCGATCCCGGCGAGGACGGCGTCCGGGCAGCCGAGCCCCGACGACGAGCTGACCGTGATCACGTCGCCGTCGGCGATGAGATCGGCGGCCCGGCGCGCGGTGAGGATCCGGGGGGTGTGCATGGCAGGTGCTCCTTCGGTCGGGTCAGGACGGGTCGGGGATCTCGCGCAGCGCGTCGGCGGCGGCCTGGGCGGTGTCGGCGGGATCGGTCGCCCACCACCGGTCGCTGAGCACCTCCACCTCGACGAGCCCGCGGTACCCCGCCTTGCGGGTGAGCTGGACGAACCCGGGCAGATCGATGGATCCTTCACCGGGCATGCCGCGGCTGGACAGTTGCCCGTGGATGGGCAGCACCCAGTCGGCGAGCTGGACGGACATCAGCGCCTCCGGGGCTCGGGCGAGTTCGCCGGCCAGGTTGACGTCCCAGAACACGTGGTAGCTGTCGACGCACAGGCCGACCCGCGGGCTGGCGAGGCGCTCGACGAGGTCGACCGCCTCGGTGAGCGAGGTGATGGCGGAGCGGTCGGCGACCATCATCGGGTGCATCGGCTCGATCGCGAGGCGCACGCCGGCTTCGTCGGCGTGCGGGACGAGCTCGGCGATGCCGTCTTCGATCTGGTTACGTGCGGCGGCGAGGTCCCGCCCTGCAGCAGCGCCGCACACGAGTACGAGGCAGTCGGCGTCCAGGGTCCGGGCCTCGTCGATGGCGCGCAGGTTGTCCGCGAGAGCCGCCGCCCGGGATGTCTCGTCGGGCTGGGGAAAGGCACCGCCGCGGCAGACGCTGGACACCCGGAGCCCGGCCTTCCGCAGGTCTCGTGCGGCCGCGGCGGCCCCGTTGCCGGCGTAAGCGTCGCGCCAGAGGCCGACGCCGCCGAACCCGTGCCGCGTGGCGAGTTCGATCAGCCGCGAGAACGACGCGTTCTTGACGGTGACGGAGTTGAGGCTGCAGTGCGCGAGGTCCACGGCTCAGCCGATCCCGTGCACGGCGAAGTAGGCGGCGGCCCGGGTGGCGCTGAACTCCGGGTCGTCGAAGAGGCCGATCGCACTGGCGGCGCGGACCAGGTCCCCGAGGTGGCCGAGGCTGCGTCCCGTCTCGAACCCGCCGATCATGCGGAAGTGGTTCTGCGCCCCGGTGAGGTAGGCCAGCCAGGCGACGCCGACCTTGTAGTAGCGGGTGGGTGCGGCGAACACGAGACGGGACAACGACTCGGTCGGAGCGAGGATCCCGCGGAATCCCGCTTCGTCACCGGCATCCAGCCGGGCCAGCGCCGCCGAGGCGTGGCGGGCGATCACCGCGAACGCGCCGAGCAGCGCGTCGCTGTGGTGCCGTCCGTCCCCGGCGATGAGGTCGGTGTAGTGGTAGTCGTCGCCGGTGAACAGGTGCACACCGGCCGGTAGCCGCCGCCGGAGCTCCTTCTCCAGTTCCGCATCCAGCAGGGACACCTTGATGCCGCGGACGTTTGCGGCGTGCGCGGTGATCAGGTCGGCCACCACGGACATCGCCTTGGCCGGGTCTTCGTAGCCCCAGTAGCCGGCGAGCGCGGGGTCGAACACCTCGCCGAGCCAGTGCAGGATCACGGGTTCGCCCGCCTGCCGCAGCACCGCGTCGTAGACGTCGAGGTAGTCGTCGGCGGACCGCGCGGCGGCGGCGAGATGGCGGCTCGCCATCATCACGGCCTGGCCGCCCGCGTCCTCCACCTCGGCGAGCTGCTCGAGGTAGGCCGCACGCACGGCCTCGGTACCGGCGCCGCCCTCGGGCAGCTGGTCGGTCGCGATGCCGACCACGACGCGGGCGTCTCGGGTCCGGGCCTCGGCGAGGGTGCGCCGGGCCAGCTCCCGGGCGGCGGGCCAGTCCAGACCCATGCCGCGCTGCGCGGTGTCCATCGCCTCGGCGACGCCGAGTCCCAGGTCCCACAGCCGGTGCCGCAGGGCGAGCGTGGCGTCCCAGTCGATCCGGCCCGCGGTTCCCTCGGCCGAGGCCCGCAGCGGATCGGCGACCACGTGAGAGGCGGCGTAGGCCAGCCGGCTCGTCGCGGGGGAGCTGGAGGTGGTCAGGTTCGCGGGCGGGCCGAGGGTGAACGCCGAGGTGGTCCCGTCGGCGGAAGGCAGCGCGATGGCCGTCATTGGCTCTCCTGTAACCGGTTACTTGTCACGTTGCCGGGGATCGTATAGCTTCCGTCCCACGCACTTCAAGTGCGGCTACTGCACCCCACGGCCGGAAGTATCCGGTTACTCAACGAGGAAGTGTGATGACGACGAAGTCAGTGGCGGGCCGGACCGCCGTGGTGACCGGGGGCTCCGGCGGGATCGGATCCGCGATCGTGCGCGCCCTCGCCGCGGCGGGAACCACCGTGGTTGTCGTGGACGCCGACGAGCGGGCCGGGGCCCTCGCGGCCGAGGTCGGCGGTCACGCGATCACGACGGACCTCACCGACGCGGCCGCGCCGCAGCGGGTCGTCGACGACGTGATCGCGACCACCGGCTCCCTGGACGTCCTGGTCAACGGCGCCGGCGTCCAGGTCCGCACCACCGCGGTCGACATCGCGGCCGGGGACTGGGACCGCCTGCTCGCGGTGAACCTGACCGCCGCCTACCGCCTGACCCAGGCCGCGGTCAAGCCGCTGGCCGCCGCCCGCGGGTCGATCGTGAACATCGTGTCGCTGTCGGCCGACCGCGCGGTCGCCGGCATCGTCCCCTATGGCGCGACCAAGGCCGCGTTGCAGCAGCTCACCAAGGGGCTCGCGGTCGAACTAGGGCCGATGGGCGTGCGGGTCAACGCGGTGGCGCCCGGGTACGTCACCACGCCGATGACCGAGCCCGTCCTCGAAAAGCCCGGCTTCCGCGACCGCGTGCTCAGCCGCATCCCGCTCGGCAGGCTCGCCGACGGCACCGACATCGCCGACGTGGTCACCTTCCTGGTCTCCGACGCGGCCCGGTACGTCACGGGCGCGGTGCTGCCGGTCGACGGCGGCTACTCGATCACATGAGGGTGCTGATCGCGCCCGACTCGTTCAAGGGGTCCGCCACCGCCCGCGACGCCGCTCGCGCGCTCGCCGACGGCTGGGTCCGCGAACGCCCCGGTGACGAGCTGGTGGTGCTGCCGCAGGCCGACGGCGGTGAGGGCACCGCCGAAGCGATCCGCGCCGCGACGCCCGGCGCGGTCTGGCGGACCACGCCGGAACCGGTCACCGGACCCGGCGGCGCACCGGTGCCCGGACGGTGGCTGTCGCTGCCGGACGGCACCGCTGTCGCCGAACTCGCGACCGTGTGCGGGCTGCCGATGCTCGGCACACCCGACCCGATGGGCGCCACCACGCGCGGGCTGGGTGAGGTGATCCGCGCCGCGGTCGGCGCCGGCGCCACCTCGGTCACGGTCGCCCTTGGCGGCTCGGCGTCGACCGACGGCGGAGCGGGCGCGCTGCGCGGCCTGGGTGCCCGCCTGCTCGACGACACCGGCGCCGAGCTGCCGCCCGGCGGGGAGGCGCTGAGCAGGCTGGACCGGATCGACGTCAGCGGCCTGGTCCCGCCGCCACCCGACGGGGTCGAGCTGCTCGCCGACACCACCGCCACGCTGACCGGTCCGCACGGCGCGGCCCAGGTCTTCGGACCGCAGAAGGGTGCCTCAGCCGGCCAGATCGCCGTCCTCGACGCCGCGCTCACGCGGTTCGCGGAGGTGCTCGGCGCGGTGCTGCCCGCCGACCCCGGCCGCGCGGGCACAGGCGCCGCGGGCGGCGCCGGATTCGGGCTCTCCGCCTGGGGCGGCGAGCTCGTCGACGGTGCGTCCCGCATCGCCCGCCGCACCGGCCTGTCCGACGTCATCGGAACCTGCGACGTCGTCGTGACCGGCGAGGGTCGTTACGACCACACCTCGGGCACGGGCAAGGTCGTCGGCTCACTCCTCGCCCGCTGCGCGGCCCTCGATCTGCCCTCGATCGTCGTCGCCGGACGGCTGGCGGTGCCACCACCGGGCGCGGGCGT
Source organism: Amycolatopsis sp. NPDC006131 (assembly GCF_040614175.1). NCBI lineage: Bacteria > Bacillati > Actinomycetota > Actinomycetes > Pseudonocardiales > Pseudonocardiaceae > Amycolatopsis > Amycolatopsis sp. NPDC006131. Next base: position 2,834 of record NZ_JBEXTX010000189.1, on the reverse strand, counting down.
CGACCTCACCGCACTCGCCGGATCCACCGAAGCCGCGATCGCCGAGCCCACGAGGTTCCTGCACACCGCGGGCGCACACGCCGCCCGTACCATCCCTTCCGCCTGACCAGGAAAGAGAATCAACGACGATGACCGAACGCGTTCAGGCGCCATCCCACGCCGCCCCCGTCACCACCGCCGACCTGCGCCGCGCCGCGTGGGCCAGCTCCATCGGCAGTGCCCTGGAGTACTACGACTTCGCGCTCTACAGCCTGGCCTCGGCGCTGATCTTCGGCCCGCTGTTCTTCCCCGGCGGCAATCCCGCCACCGGCCTCATCCTCAGCTTCGGCACCTACTTCGTCGGGTTCGCGGTCCGCCCGATCGGCGGCATCGTCTTCGGCAGGCTCGGCGACCGGCTCGGCCGCAAGTTCGTCCTGATGACCACCGTCGGCATGATGGGCGCGGCGAGCGCGCTGATCGGGGTGCTGCCGACCTACCACGCCGGCCCGGGGGACTGGTACCCGTCGGGCGCCGGCCTCGTCGCCCCGATGCTGTTGCTGCTCCTGCGGATCGTGCAGGGTCTCGGCGCCGGCGCGGAAATGGCGGGCGCGTCGATCCTGATGACCGAGTACGCGCCGACCCGGCGGCGCGGGTTCTACGCCTCCCTGCCGTTCATGGGTGTCCAGGTCGGCACGGTCGTCGCGGCGCTGATCTACTTCCTGCTCTACAGCGCCGGCAAGCAGACGATCACCGAGACCTGGCTGTGGCGCATCCCCTTCCTGGCCAGCGTCGTGATCATCGGGGTAGCCATCTACCTGCGGCTGCGCCTGAAGGAGTCGCCGACGTTCCGCAAGCTCGAGGCCAAGGACCAGATCGCCGAGCGGCCCCTGCGCGAGCTGCTGACCCACTCCCGCGGCACCCTGCTGCGCGGCATCGGGCTGCGCATGGCCGAGAACGGGTCTTCTTCGATGTACCAGGCACTCGCCGTCGCCTACGTCACCAGTGCCGGCGTCGGGCTGAAGGGCCCGATCGGCGCGTTGTCGCTGGTGTTCGCCGCGACGCTGGGCGCGGTCGTCGTGCCGATCGCCGGCGCGTTGTCCGACCGGTTCGGCCGGGTCCGGGTCTACCGGGGGTTCGCGGTCTTCCAGCTGGTCGCCGCGTTCCCCATCTGGTGGGCGCTGAGCCAGGGCAGCACAGTGGTGACCGTCGTCGTCATCTCGCTGGGGCTGGGCATCGGCACCTGGGGCATGTTCGGGTCGCAGAGCGCCTTCATGACCGAGCTGTTCGGGGCGCGGCACCGCTACCTCGGGGTCTCGGTGGCGCGCGAGGTGTCGGCGGTGCTCTCCGGCGGAATTGCCCCGCTCGTCGGCGCGGCGATCATGGCGGCGGTCGTGTCCGCGGACGGTGGCGCCGGCGTGCCCGGAGCCGGGCACGGTTCGTGGGTCTTCCTGGCCGGCTACCTGTTCCTGCTGACCCTGATCACGGTCGCGACCACGTTCGTCACGCCCGACCCGGCCCGGCGCGACCTGGACGACCCGCGCGACGCGGTGGCGGCGGCGCGCGAGCGGGCGTGATCACGGCGTGGCCCCTGGAGGCACGCGATGACGGGCAGCACATACCATCACCCCGGCACCGGGACGGGGTTCCACCTGGGCGGACGAGGGAGGCGGCGGGTGGCGGGCGAGACGGTGAACGCCGCGGAACCACGGCGGGTCACCATCCGGACGGTCGCGAAGGCCGCGGGGGTGTCCACCGCGACGGTGTCGCGCGTCATGAGCGGCGTGTCGACCGTCAAGCCGGAACTCGCCGAGCGCGTCCGGCGCGTGGCGGAGGAGTTGTCCTACCGGCCCAGTGAAACGGCGCGGAACCTGGCGCTGGGCGCTCTGCGCAACATCGGCGCCCTGATGCCGGATCTGGGCAACTCCTACTTCCACGACGTGGTCAAGGGCATGCACGACGTGGCTTCGGAGGAGGGTTTCCGCCTGCTCATCGCCGATCACGCCGGCACGTCGGACGACGAGTTCGCCACGGCGTGGGACCTCATGGGCCACGTGGACGGCCTGGCGCTGCTGTCCACGCGGATCCAGTTGTCCGGTCTGAAGGACCTGGCCCGGCAGAAGACACCGGTGGTCCTGGTCAACCGCGTCGAGCACGGCGTCGATCTGCCCATGGTCGGGGTGGACAGTTTCACGGCGATGCTGGAGATCTGCGCGCACGTCGCCGAGCTCGGGCATCGCCGCGTGGTGTACCTGTCCGGCTCGGAACTGGCCTGGCAGGACCGGGAACGCTGGCGCGCCGTGCGCACCAGCGAGCGCTTCCTCGGTCTGGACGCGGTCCGGGTCGAAGCCGACGGCACCATCGAGACCAGCTTCGAGGCCGTCGAGCAGGCGCTGGCTCACGAGCCGACCGCGTTGATCTGCTTCAACGACCTGGCCGCGGTGGGCGCCATGTCGAAGCTGCGGGAGCTGGGTCTCGACGTTCCCGGTGACATCTCCGTCACCGGGTTCGACGACATCGTGATCGGGCGGCACGTCTTCCCCGCGATCACCACCGCGACCAGCCCCCGCGACGAGCTGGGCCGCCGGGCGTGGGCCCTGCTGCACGACGCGATGAACGGCCGTGTCCCCGACGAGACCGCGGTGCTGGTGCCGGCGAGCCTGCGGAAGCGGCAGTCGACGGGTCCGGTGCGGGCGCGCTAGTTGTCGTGACCTGACAGGTTGTGGAGGGTCAGGGCAGTCGGCTGATGGGTGGGTGGGCTGCTAGGGCGGAGTGTGGGCGTTCAGTGTTGTAGTGCTGGACCCAGGTGGGCAAGGCTGTCAGGCGGTGGGTGTTGGAGGTCCAGGGCTGGGCGTAGG
>NZ_JBEXTX010000188.1:0-9294 GCF_040614175.1 Amycolatopsis sp. NPDC006131 | reverse complement strand
TGGGGGGCGGCGCGTGGGGTGGGGGTGCGCGGCCGTGCCGCGACCGGCCGAGCTCGGTGCGGCTGGGCCGGCGGCGCAGCCGCGCTGACGAGCGCGGCCCGAGGGTTGGTGGGTGGGCTGTGGTTCGCGACCGGCCGAGCTCGGTGCGGCTGGGCCGGCGGCGCAGCCGCGCTGACGAGCGCGGCCCAGGGTTGGTGGGCGAGCGCTGTGGCTCGCGGCCGTGCCGCGACGGGAGCCGGGGCTGCTTGGTGGGAGTTCGTAGGCGCGCCGCTAGCGCGGCGTGTGCGTGCGGTCAGCTCGGGTGGGCGCGCTGGCGGCTGCGGCGCGCGGTCTCGCTGCGATCGGGGCTTGCCGGCCGCTCAGCGGCAGGCCGCGAGCGCGCCGGGAGCGGTGGTAGCTCGTGGCCCGGCCTCGAGCGGGGCCGCGACCTGCCGCGAGCGGGGCTGACCCCCGCGTGCAGCAGGCGCGGCGCACTGCGGCCGTGAGCGAGGTCTGTCAGGCTTCGCCGGCGAGGTTGGCCGCCGCGAAGCTTCCGGTGCCTGTGGTGCGCTCGTGCAGGACCACCGTGTCGCCGGCGAGCAGGGCCTTGCACGTGAGCCGGTTGCCGATCGGGTGCGACAGGGGCGCTATCAACAGCACCCGCTGCGGGCCCTCGGCGTTCGGTTGCGTCGTGCGGGCCATCTCCTCGTACACGTCCCGGTAGCAGACCAGGTTCGTGCCGTCGCCGGAGAACATCGTCTCGATCGAGCGCGGCAACGCGGTCTCCTCGTCCCGCCGCGGGGCGCGCGCGACCCGCGAAGTCACCAGCGGGCCTTCCGGATCCGTGGTCAGCACGTGGTCGACCTCGAGCAGCTCCAGCAAATCGGAGCGGCCCTCGTCGATGTGCACCACCCGAGCACCGAGCAACTGGGAGGCGAACTGCAGGAGAATTGTTTCCGGCGCGTTTCCTCCGGTAATTGCGACCAGTTGCCCGGGGACGATCCCCTCGGATTTCAAAGTCGCATGCAGCCGCCGTAATGTGTCGAAGGTCTCCCGATACGTCATCGACCGGCCACGATGGGCGAAAGCGATCTGGTCGCCGCCATCTAACAGCACGTCGAGGATGCGGGTCAGAAAGACGCTGGACTCGCCCACGTTCCCCCCGTTCAGCGCTGAATCGGAATCTGAATCCAGATCACCACAACCCGCGACGGCGCGCGAGGAATTGTGTCAGCGAGCACAAGAGGACTGGGCCACATCCGGCTACGGACGCCGGACCACCAGCCCGAGCGCGCCCGCCGCGAACCGGGCGACCGCGGCGACGGCGTCCCGCTCGGCCACCTCGTCGTCCGGAGAGGTCCAGACCTCGATGGTCCCGTCGGTGCCCAGCACGACCTCGCCCAGCATCGCACCGGTCCGCGGCTCCGCGATCACCCACGCGTAGCTCTCGTCCCGCGCCCACTCACGCGCCCGCCGCGCCACGTACTGGCTCGGCGCGGTCACCCCGGCCGCCGTCAGCGCCGGGCGGTCGTCCAGCTGGTCGTCGGATCGCAACTGCCGCAGGTAGTACCGGCCGGCGTTGATCTCCACCGGCTCCATCAGCGCCGCCAGCTCAGCACGACCGCCATCACCACCGGCACCAGCAGCACCACCCACATGCCGCGGGTCAGCACGAACACCGCCACCGCGGCGATCACCAGCAGCGGGAGCAGCCCGAGTCCGACCTTCCGCGCGGGCGGCCGCGCGGGCGCGGGCCGGTCGAGCACCCGCGGCCGGGGCGCGGGCAGGTCGGCGAACAACGGCGCCAGGTCCGACCGGGTCCGGGCCGCCGCGACCTGCGCCGAGCGCCGCCCGAACTCGTCGATGTCCAGCCTGCCGGTGCGGACGTGCTCGGACAGGGCGTCCATGGCCTCCGTGCGCTCGGCGTCGGACAGCCGCAGGTCCGGTTCGTCGCTCACCGGCGCCGGTCCCGCCTGCCGTGGGCGCCGTGCCGGTGCTTCTCCCAGTCCGAACCCCAGAAATTACTCGCGGCCGCGGTGAACACGAACGGCATGGCGACCCACCACCAGGTTGAGGTGGCGAAGGCCAGCACGATCGCCGCCACCCACAGGAACGGCACCGCGGCGGCCGCCACGCGCTGCGGCAACGGGCGGTCCGACCACTGCCGCGGCGGCCGGTCCGGCTTCTTCTCCACCGCCTTCGCCTGCCGCGGCTGCTCGAACACCGGGTGCGGCTCGGGCAGGTCGGCGAACAGTTCGGCGAGGTCCCGCCGCGTGCGGGCGGCGGTGACCTTCGCCGAACGGTCGCCGTACTCGTCGAGGTCCAGACGCCCGGCGCTCAGGTGCTCGCCGAGAGCCTTCAGCGCGGACTCCCGGTCGTTGTCGCCGATGCGCAGATCGGGCGAGGGAACCTCGGTCACACCGTCAGATTAGTCCTTGATTTCGAGCAGGGAAGCGCCTTGCGTGACAGCGGCGCCGACCTCGACGGAAAGTCCGGTCACGGTGCCCGACTTGTGCGCGGTGACCGGGTTCTCCATCTTCATCGCCTCGAGCACCACGAGCAGCTCGCCGGCCTCGACCTGCTGGCCGTCCTCGACCGCGACCTTGACGATGGTGCCCTGCATCGGCGCGGCCACGGTGTCACCGCTCGCCGCGGCCTTCGTGCCGCCGCCCCGCTTGCGCGGCTTGGCCTTCGCGCCACCGCCGCCCTTGCCGCCGCCGCTCGCCAGCGCGAGGTCGCCGGGCAGCGACACCTCCAGGCGACGACCGCCGACCTCGACGACCACCGTCTGACGCGGCTCGGCGTCCTCCTCGGCCTCCGCGGCCGCGATGAACGGCTCGATCTGGTTGTCGAACTCCGTCTCGATCCAGCGGGTGTGCACGGAGAAGCCGTCCTCGTCGCCGACGAACGCCGGGTCGCGCACGATGACGCGGTGGAACGGCAGGACCGTCGCCATGCCCTCGACGACCATCTCGTCCAGCGCGCGGCGGCTGCGCTCCAGCGCGTTCTGCCGGTCGGTGCCGGTGACGATGACCTTGGCCAGCATCGAGTCGAACTGGCCGCCGATGACGCTGCCGGTGACCACGCCGGAGTCGACGCGGACGCCGGGGCCCTCGGGGAAGACCAGCTTGGTGACGGTGCCCGGCGCGGGCAGGAAGTTGCGCCCGGCGTCCTCACCGTTGATGCGGAACTCGATGGAGTGGCCGCGCGGCTCGGGGTCCTCGGTGAACCGCAGCTTCTCGCCCTGGGCGATGCGGAACATCTCGCGCACCAGGTCGACGCCCGCGGTCTCCTCGGACACCGGGTGCTCGACCTGCAGGCGGGTGTTGACCTCCAGGAACGAGATCGTGCCGTCCAGGCCCACCAGATACTCGACCGTGCCGGCGCCGGAGTAGCCGGCCTCCTTGCAGATCGCCTTGGCCGACTCGTGGATCGTGCGGCGCTGCTCGTCGGTCAGGAACGGCGCGGGCGCCTCCTCGACGAGCTTCTGGTGGCGGCGCTGCAGCGAGCAGTCGCGGGTGCCGACGACCACGACGTTGCCGTGCAGGTCGGCCAGTACCTGGGCCTCGACGTGGCGCGGCTTGTCGAGGTAGCGCTCGACGAAGCACTCGCCCCGGCCGAACGCGGCGACCGCCTCGCGGGTGGCCGACTCGAACAGCTCGGGGATCTCCTCCTTGGTGCGGGCGACCTTCAGGCCGCGGCCGCCACCACCGAAGGCCGCCTTGATCGCGACGGGCAGGCCGTGCTCGTCGGCGAAGGCGACGATCTCCTCGGCGTTCGACACCGGGTCCTTGGTGCCCGGGACCAGCGGGGCACCGGCCTTGAGCGCGATGTGCCGCGCGGTGACCTTGTCGCCGAGGTCGCGGATCGCCTGCGGGCTCGGCCCGATCCAGGTCAGGCCCGCGTCGATGACCGCCTGCGCGAAGTCGGCGTTCTCGGAGAGGAAGCCGTAGCCGGGGTGGACGGAGTCGGCGCCGGAGCGCTTCGCCACGTCGATGAGCTTGTCGATGACGAGGTAGCTCTCCGCGGCCGTGGTGCCGCCGAGGGCGAACGCCTCGTCGGCGAGCTGGACGTGCGGCGCGTCCCGGTCGGGCTCGGCGTACACCGCGACACTCGCGAGCCCGGCGTCCTTGGCCGCTCTGATGACGCGGACCGCGATTTCACCCCGGTTGGCGACGAGGATCTTCGTCACCGGTCCGCCCTGGGTCGCGCTGGCCTGCTCGGGCACGCCCTTACCTCCATCTGGTCCTTCACGCAATCCCCCCGGAGCGTCGCGCGGCGCTTCCGCGGGCCTTTCCCGGAGTTTACGGCGGAGTAGTCGTGCTGCGGTGAGACCCGGCTCACGCTTACCCTGAAGGGGAAAGGGGTGGGCACGTGGGCAGGGGACGCGCGCCTCGTTCGGTTGTCGTGACCGCGGTCGTGGCGGCCGTCGTGGCGTTGTCTGCGCTGGTCACCGTGCGGTTGCTGCGCGAGGACGGGACGAGCGCGCAGGCGCCGGCCGACGGCGGCGGGACCAACGCGGTGACGGCGGGCGCGGACTGCGGCGAGGGGCCCTGCCAGGTGGTGGCGCGGGCGACCGTGGACGGCAAACCGGTCGAGCTGCTCGCCGATTCCCAAGGCGGCAACGGGCGATTTCAGGCGGGCGCGAACACGATCGAGGTGACGGTGACCGCGCTGGGCGGGCGCCTGGACGCGAACTCGTTGTCCTGCGTGAGCGGCACGGTGTCGGCCTGTCTGGTGCACGCCCGGCAGGAGGGGGCTGCGATCGCGCAGCTGCTCGTCGACCGCGCCGGGACCTGGCGCTCGGTCGACAAGCCCTACTACTCCAGCGGCGGGGTCGTGCGGCTGGACGACGTCACCGGCGACACCGCGCCGGAGGTGGTGGTCGTGCAGACGTCGCCGGTGCTGGCGCGGGTGTTCGCGCTCGACGGCAGTGCGCTGGGCTGCACCCGGCGCTACACCTCGGTCAGCCAGTTGCGTGGCTGGCCCGAGGTGCAGCTCAACCCGGGCGACCTGCGCGCCTGCAGCTAGGCCCGCGCGGGCTGCGGCGCGTCGAGCAGCGGCGCCGCGGTGGGGGAGTTCAGGACCTCGTCGTCGAGGAGGCCCTCCGTGCGCGCGATCCACGTCGGGATCGCGATCTGGCCCGCCACGTTCGTCGCGGTGCGCATCATGTCCAGGATCGGGTCGATGCCGTAGATCACGGCGATCCCGGTGGCGATCACCTCGGGCGGCAGGTTCAGCGTGCTCAGCGTCAGCGTGAGCATCGTGAACCAGCCGGTCACCCCGGCCGTGGCGATCGCGCCGAACACCGCGACCACGACGATCAGCAGGTAGTCGCCGAAGGACAGCGAGATGCCGAACAGGTTCGCGATGAAGATCGTGGCCACCGCGGGGTAAACCGCGGCGCAACCGTCCATTTTGGTCGTCGTGCCGAGCGGGACCGCGAAGCTCGCGTAGCCCGGGTCGACGCCGAGGTTCACCGCCGTCTGGCGGCTCAGCGGCAGCGTCGCGCCGGACGAGCGGGACACGAACGCGAACTGCAGCGCCGTCCACGCCTTGCGGAAGAACACCGCCGGGCTCACCTTGCCGACGAAGCGCAGCAGCAGCGGGTACACGCCGAACAGCACCAGCAGCGTGCCCGCGTAGACGGCGACGATCAGCGACAGCAGCGGCCGCACGAACTGGTCGCCGTAGGTGGCGAACGCGTTGCCGATCAGGCCGAGCACGCCCAGCGGCGCGAGCCGGATGATCCAGCCCAGCACCTTCTGCACGATGTCGAACACCGCGCGGTTGAAGTTCACGAACGGCTCGGCGCGGTCGCCCAGCGCGTACGCGGCGAGGCCGACGGCCAGCGACACGAGCACGACCTGCAGGATCTCGCCGTCGGCGAAGGCCTCGAACAGGTTGCTCGGCACCAGGTTGTTGATCAGGTCCAGCCACGAGCCCTGGTCGCGCGAGGCGAGCTTCTCCACGGTCGACGGCTGGGGCTGCAGCGAGACGCCGCTGCCCGGGTTCACGATCTTGCCGATGACGATGCCGATGAGCACCGCGATCAGCGAGGTCGTCGCGAACCACAGCACGGTCTTGCCGCCGAGGCGGGCCGCGGTGCGGGCGCCGCCGAGGCCGCGCAGGCTCACGATGCCGAGCACGATGGCGGTGAAGACCAGCGGCAGGACGGTGACCTGCAGCAGGTTCGTGAAGATCGACCCGATCGTGTCGAGGGTCGTGACGAGCCAGTCCTGGCCGGTCTGCTTCGCGAGGACGCCCAGCAGGGCGCCCACGACGAGGGCGACGACCACGATCAGGCCGAAGACCTTGGGTTTGGTGTAGGTCCGTAACAGGGACACGGGTTCGCTCCGGGGCGTGAAAGTCACTGGTTGTGCCGCGTGTGGTCAACACGCGGCGTCACCGGACTCTTCCCCATGCCCCTTCGTGTGGGGCAGTTCTCAGGATGTGGGAGACCAGAGGTCGGTCACGCTGATCCCGACCTCCGCGAGCAGCCGCCGGGTCAGCGGCAGGCTGATCCCGATCACGCTGGACGGGTCGCCGTCGATGCCCTCGACGAACCACCCGCCGAGCCCGTCGAGCGTGAACGCCCCGGCGACCCGCAGCGGCTCGCCGGTGCCCACGTAGGCGTCGATCTCGGCCTCCGACGGCGACGAGAACCGCACCCGCGTGGTCTGGGTGCCGACGGCCTGGCCGACCTTCTCGCCGCTCTTGACCAGCAGCACCGCGTGGCCGGTGAGCAGGTCGCCGCTGCCGCCTGCCATCTGCGCCCACCGCTTGCGCGCGGTCTCCGCGTCGCCCGGCTTGCCGAGCATCTCGCCGTTGAACGAGAGCATCGAGTCGCAGCCCACGACCACCGCGTCCGCGTGCGTCCGGGCGACCTCGGCCAGCACGGCCTCGGCCTTGGCGAGCGCGAGGGCGGTGACGAGCTCCTCGCGGGACGGGTCGGTCAGGGCCGCGGCCACGGCGTCCTCGTCGACGCCGGAGACCACGACACTCGGTTCGATGCCCGCGGCGCGCAGGACCGCCAGGCGGGCGGGGGACTGTGAGGCGAGAACGAAGTGCACGTCGGGAGGGTAGCCGTCAGGCCCGCGTGGCGGCTGGGGCGGGCGCCGGCCGCGGGGCCGGGCGGCGCATGGCGGCCGCCGCGATGATTCCCAGCAGCAGCACGGCCACCGGCAGCAGCATCGTCTCGCGCGCCGCGTCCGTCAGCGCCTGCGCCTGGTTCCCGCCGCTGCTCGCCATGCCCGCGCTGATCCGGGCCTGCAACAGCACCCCGCACGCCGCGCTGCCCAGCACGCCGCCGACCTGGCGGGCCGTGTTGAAGATGCCGGACGCGGTGCCGGCCAGCCGTGGCTCGACCGAGCTCATCGTCACGTTGCTCATCGGCGCGAACACCGAGCCGGTGCCCACTCCGCACAGCAGCAGGCCGGGGAAGGTGACCCACCAGGTGCTCGTCTCCCGCGCCATCAACGCGATGAGCCCGAGGCCGGCGGCGAGCGCGACGATCCCGAAGATCACCAGGTACTTCGGGTTCGTCCGGTCCGACAGGCGGCCGATGAACGGCGCGATGATCCCGGACAGCAGCGACATCGGCGCGGTGACCAGCCCGGCCTCGGTGGGGGACAGCAGCAGCACGTCCTGCACGTAGATCACCAGCGGCAGGAACATCGCGGTCATGGTGAAGCCGATCGTGACCGAGGTCAGCGTGCCCGCGGAGAAGTTGCGGTTGGCGAACACCCGCAGCGGCAGCAGCGGCTCGCGGCGGTTGTAGCGCTGCCACACCACGAACCCGGCGAGCAGCAGCACTCCGGCGGCGATCACCTCGAGCACGTTGACCGGGCCGGCGACCGTGCCCCAGTCGTAGTGCTGTCCGTTCTGCAGCCCGAAGACCAGCAGCGACAGCCCGGCGACCGACAGCAGGATGCCGGGCAGGTCGAACGAGTGGGAGTTGCGTGGCTGCCAGTCCGGCACCATCAGCGCCGCGAGCACCAGGCCGGCCACGCCCACCGGCACGTTGACGAAGAAGATCCACTCCCAGCCCAGCTGGTCGACCAGCACACCGCCGAGCAGCGGCCCGGCGATGGTGGCCAGGCCGGCGACCCCGCCCCACATGCCCATCGCCGGGCCGCGCTTGGCGGGCGGGAACAGGTGCGTGATGAACGCCAGCGTCTGCGGCGTCATCAGCGCCGCGCCCAGCCCCTGCACCGCGCGTGCCGCGATCAGCGTCTCGGCGGTGCCAGACAGGCCGCACCACAGCGACGCGAGCGTGAACACCGCGAGCCCGGCCAGGTACACGCGCTTCGGGCCGAAGCGGTCGCCGAGCCTGCTGGTGAACAGCATCGGCACCGCGTAGGTGAGCAGGTAGACGCTCATCACCCAGACGATGGCGTTGAGGTCGGTGTTCAGGCCCTTCACCATCGACGGGACCGCGATGGACACGATCGTGGTGTCCAGCAGGATCATGAAGAACCCGACGCACAGCGCGATCAGCGCCGCCCACGGGTTAGCTCGCTCTGTCATCGGATCTGTCCTCAGTGGATTCGGTGGGGACGAGGGAGAGTGCGGGGTCCTGGGTGTCGTAGTCGATCCACTGCAGGCGCCCGGACTTGATGTCGTGGACCAGTTCCCGGGTCCACTCGAGTTCGAACCGCACCTGCGCGGCGGTGTAGCGCCAGTCCACCCAGTAGATGGGCGGCACCTCGGCGGTCAGCTTGCGGGTGACGACCTCTTGCGCGGCGGCTTTCGCTTCGAGCTGCAGGAGGCGCTTTTCCAGCTGCTCCAGCGAGTCCTCGCGCCCGAGGTCGTCCATCGCCCCGAGACCGCTGACGTACTCGGGGTACTCGGTGGCGATGGTGCTGAGCATCGTCTTGGCGCGGTCGATGAACGCGTCGCGGCCCTGTTCGGTGAGGGCGTAGACGGTCCGTTCCGGCCGTCGGCCCTCGCGCTGGGTCTCGAAGACCTCGATGTGCCCGACGGCCAGCAGGCGGTCGACCGTGTGGTAGAGCGAGCCGGTCTTGACCGCGACGCGGTGCTCCAGGTGCCGGTCGCGCATCAGCTGGGTCATTTCGTACGGGTGCATCGGCCGCTCGTTCAGCAGCTCCAGGACGGCCAGTGCCATGGGTGTGAGTTTGGGTGCGGCCATGATCGCTCCAGTCCGTTTATTCCGCGTGGACTATACGGCGCTGACTATTGGGCTGGCAAGGAGGGGTCGGCTGGCGGGGTGGCGTGGCGGGTCGCCTGGCGCGTGCGGCGGGTCGGCTGGCGGGGTGGCGTGGCGGGTCGCCTGGCGCGTGCGGCGGGTCGGCT